>NZ_JAKKRZ010000021.1:0-86745 GCF_025653725.1 Shewanella sp. SM74
AATATTACCTATAGTGCCAATCATCCCTATTAAAATGTCATTAACATCAACTTTAGAACGCTTATTTATTTCATCGAAATCGATTTTAGAAATGTATTGAACATCGTCATAATTGATGTACCCATTTTTAACATTTTTTGATGTAACCAAGGGAAATCCGTTTTGTTGGTACTTCGGTGATGCATGAGTACCATCCCTCACGTCGCAAATATCTTCTAAAACTTTCTCCTCCCACTCCCCACTAAACCCCTTAAAGCGAATCTCCGGCACTTTGTTTTTAACACTCATCTTATTCGCCTTTCAATAAGTTAGTGAGTTCACTCAAGCCTTGTAGGTCAAACTCATTTCCGGTAAGTTGGCCCATCATGTCGGCCAATTCTTGCTCGGTGGTCTCTATCTCATTCGCTACTTGCGAATAAGTCACCGCGTATTTATCGGCAAGGGCTTGCACTTTACTGGTGAGCTGAGTAATCACGGCGCTTGGCATGGCGGCGAGTTCAAGACTTAATGGCGCTATCCATTTTAAGTGCAGCAATTCGTTTACTTGATCAATGGTTAAGCCTTCGATAGTGGTTTTAGTTTTTAAGTGCAGGGCGATTTGGGCTTCCTTGACCGCTTTTTTCAGGGCTTTTTCTTCATCAATGAGTTTATTGGTCGCCATTATCTTGGCTTCGTAGCTTTCCTGCTCAAATTTAACTTTGCTGTCTTTCTGTTCTTTCAAGAAGGCTTTGGCCGCCTTGGCCACTTCGGCATTGGCAAAGCCGTCTTTGCTTTCTTTTACGGTGTCTTGCTCTTTGTCTTCTTCAGAAAGGGATTCGAGGATTTCTTCCAGCGTGCTGGCAATTTCGACAAGGCGGTTTTCTTGTTTATCCAATGCGGTTAAATCATCACTTAGGTGCGTTTGTTGTACTAAATCAAACGGCAATACATGGCCTTTGTAGCCGTCTTGTACTTCGGTGTCTTTACCGTCTTTTTTCTTGATAACAATATTTTGGTCAACTTGTTTCGTGGCGGCAAAGCCTTCGGTGTGCATCATCTCTAAATCGGCGCTAATCACTTGCCATTGGTTGTTTAAAAATTGGTAGGCTTGGTATTTGTCGATTAGGGCAATAGGTGCCAAACGGGTGAATAGCTCGGTACTTAATTCAGGCTCTTGCTGGTTGCGGTTAACACTTTCCCAGTTTTGGATCAGATGGGTGTGCAAGTAGTCATCAAAGCTGCTGTTGCCACTCACACCATGACTGCCGCCATCAAACGCTTGGTTGTAAGTGTTAATAAACTCGATGACTTGCGGGTGCTGGGTAATGGTGGCGTTGACCGCGTCTTTAGTAATGGCTAACTCGCTGTATGCGCTGGAGGTTGGCGTAAACAAAGCGGCGTGCAATTGTGGCAGGGTTTGCCAGTAGTGTTTTAGTTCGGCAATTTCGCTATTGGGAATGCCGCCTAGCATGGTGGCGCGTAAATCCCAGCTTGGCGTGGCCTTAGAGGAATCGACATAACGGGGTATGTTGAGATTGTAGCCGTTGTCGCGCAGGGTTTGTTTGCTGACCAGCTGCGAGAATGAATCGTTGTTTTCGCGGTGAATGACCGCATCCACAATGCGCTTGATGTCACTGGCTTGCAGTTTGTTGTTTTTGCCTTCTTTTAAAAAGTGTTTAGAGGCATCCACCACTAATACATCGGTATTTTGTCTTTTTTGTTTTAATACCAAAATCACGGTAGGAATACCGGTACCAAAAAAGATATTAGCGGGTAAGCCGATAATGGCATCAATATGATTTTGCTCAATGAGCTGGGTGCGAATTTTCCCTTCTTCACCACCACGAAACAGTACGCCGTGGGGCAATACAATGGTCATAATGCCATCGGGTTTTAGGTGGTAAAGGTCGTGCAGCAAAAAGGCAAAATCGGCTTTGGTTTTAGGCGCTAAGCCAAAACGGGAATAGCGCGGGTCGCTGTCTTTAAAGCTGGGGTCCCACTGTTGCGAATAAGGCGGGTTAGAGACGACCGCATCCACATACAGGGCGTGGTAAGAGCCTTGCGGGTCGTTTTCATCAAAATATGGCCAATCGTCTTCTAAGGTATCGCCATTACGGGTTTTGATGTTGCTAGCTTTAATCCCGCGCATGATGAGGTTCATACGGGTGAGGTTGTAGGTGTTGGCTTTTAGCTCTTGGGCATAATAGGTAATGCTGTCTTTACTTTTGGCGTATTTTTCGACCGCTTCACCAATGTTGATCAGTAGCGAGCCAGAGCCTGAGGTTGGGTCGTAAATTTCGATGGTGTCTTTGTGTTTTAATTCGTGGGCAATAATGTGCGACATCAGTACCGAGACTTCATGGGGCGTGTAAAACTCACCGGCTTTTTTACCGGCATTGGCGGCAAATTTTTCAATCAGGTATTCGTAAATGTAGCCCAGTACGTCATAGCCTTGCTGGCTATTCATGGGGATACTTTTGATGAGATGCAGTAAATCGCTGATGGCTTTAGTACGTTTGCCCGCGCTTTCACCGAGTTTACTTAGCCCCGTTTCTAGGGTGGCGAAAATGCCTTCAAACAATTTTTTGTGGGTAGGTGAAATTAAGCGACTAAAGGCCGAAAGTGCATCGCGCACGTTGGACTCGTCAAAGTCGAAGCTAGAGTCAACCCAGGTAGAAAACAAATTATCGTAAGCGATGAAATAGCCTAAGTTGTCTTGAATGTATTTGACCGTGTCGGCGTCTGCTTCGTTTAGGGCTTTAATGTCTTCAGGTGTCATTTCCTCTTTGGTGACAAACTGCACTAATTGGTCACTGAGGTATTTGTAAAAAATAAAGCCTAAGATGTAATCTTTGTATTCGTTAGCTTCGATTTTAGAACGCATCTGGTTGGCGGATTCCCAGATTTTGGCGGCTAGTTGTTGTTTGTTCATGTTTGCTCTAAATAGTCAGAATGAGTGAGGTCGCAATATGTTTAAAGGACATAAAGCACGTATCAAAATTGGGGGGTTGCGAGTTAAACACCATGGGTTTAACAAAATCATTAAAGCGTTGCCTGAAGAGTGGGTTGCTTTCTATCTCCTGTAAGCCAAGGCGTAACTCATTAGCTGGGTCCATGACGAATTCGGCATGTTGGTTGCCAAAGCGAGCAATATCTTCTGCTAATATGGCGAGAAAAAGGGGCGCAAGTAATTCATTATCAAGGGCCTGTGCTGCATGAATACAGTGTACGTCGTAAATATGTCTAACTAAGGTGACGTCATCGTTTCGGGCTGCATCACGCTTAACAGACATTGTGCGGCGTAACATGGAAAGCACTTTCTCTACCAAGGTGGTATTTACTGATACGCAGATGAATACGTTCACTTCTTGTGGCAGCTTATAAAGCTCTGCGACTAACGATTGGATGCCCCGCGTTTCCAGCGCAAGCAGTGGAATGGTTTCCATCAGTTCTAACTTGATGATTGGGCGTAGACAAGGAGCCTGGCTAAATTGTTGCGGATATTTAAGCTCATATTCCACATAGCGATATTCATCCTGAACTAATCTAGCTTCGATAGAAAATTTGTTCGATGCAATAATCGCTGTTTCAATTTGTACTGCTAACGCTTTACGATACTGTTTTTTCCTGCCGCGACTAAGGTGTTGAAATTGCGGCGTCGGGATCAGCTTTATGTCCACGTCTTCAGACATTCGAAGTATTTTAACATTGGACTTCGCCAGTGCGGTACCGCCGGAAAACACCATTTGATGAGTTTCAAACGTTAACTGTTCAAGCTCAGAAAGTAGAGCAACCACCCAATAATCTTTTTCAATAATGGCGGGGTTTCCGAGCGCTAATGCATCGGAAACCTCTAAGAACTGTTGTTTCAGTTTTTTCATGATCTACTTGCTGGCGTCAACAGTCTGTTACCAACAACCAATTTGCGATTGAACTGTTTTTGATCCCATGAGTAATGAACGGATGAGGGGATTTGGGTGTTTTTACCGGAAAGACTTTCTAAGGACAGATTATCTATCTCGAAATCGATGTCTTTCATTTTTAATATTTCACGCATAAGTGCATCGCTACCACCTGGACAGGTAGGCATTAAACGTCCTGTCAGACTATTTATTCGCGCTTTCGTGTATAAGCCATAGCCAAGCTTCATTATCTCGCCTCTATCCATTAACTGGTTAAGCGATCGGCCAATCTGGTCATAGCTAGCAATGCCGTCAAAGTCTTTGCGTTCGAAAACGTAGCGTCTAGAACGCTTTATCTTTTGAAAGATACTGTCAACAGCAGCCATTTAAACCTCCTTACTCTACAATAGCGCGAGTATAGCTTAACGTGAGGATAATAGGAATAAATGCGGCATTGCATCAAGATTTAATGCTGCAGCAGGATTTAATTAAGCTAATGATTGATAAGTTTTAATTTATATTAAATTGGTACCCACCTATATGCCTCTGCCATTCTCACCTAGTCTGCAATGCAACAGCGTTCATCCATGAAAATGAATTATTCCGACCCAAACTCGCTCAACTTGGCTACTTTAGCAATGGTAGAACGACTGCATTTAAGCAGACTCTGCACCTGTGGCGAGCTTTTCCCTTCATCGAGTAGTAACCGAATATTTTGCCTTAATCCATGGTCAGGCTGACGCCCAAGATACTTGCCTAAGGTTTTGGCCTTTTCGGTGCCTTGCGTTTGTCCATCTATCTATTAGATAACAATCTCACTTTCTGAGGATATTCATTACTAATGGTAATGCTAAAATCGAATTTTAGAGCCTAAGCACTAAATGATTTATGTCCAAAAGTGAGTTTGAAAATGATCAAACTTAATTATGAGAAACTGAAATTCGTCCTCAGATAAATTATCAAACAATAGCGGTATTACCGTTCATGACACCCATAATTTTTATCAAACTTTATTATGGTCGTACAGGTGTTAATGACTAACATCGATTGGCCATCCGGCGCGACATGTGCGACTCAGGAAGAGGACGGTGAAATCATTTTCTGGAAAGCCCCGGTGGAGACTGTATTGTCAGTGCGTGACGACGCTGAAAGCCGTGGTGATCTGCCATCTCTTCTCCATAAGGATATGGTACATAGCTGGTATCATAGGGATAGCGGCCATGACGATGATTTACCAGAGCTGGCGTGTGATTGGCGTACCGCGTTAGTCACCAAACCAGCTCGGTTCTAAGTTAAACGATGACAGAGATAGGCCAGAGATGAAAATCAGTAAGTTAGTTGAACATCAGTACCGTGCTAAGCCAAAACAGCTGGCGTTAAAACCGATCCTTCACCTCGTCTGCGTCTTAGAAGAAATCCTAGGAAATGCCAGTGCTGAGCAACTGCTGGCTATTATCAAAGACCATCAACAGCTAGTTGCGTTGCGTAAGCAATGCGCCACTCCGCACCACAACACGCTTGACGTTTATCGGATAGTGCGGAAAACCTCGCCGTTCAGGGCGAGGATGAATAGCGCAACGGCGAAGCCGTTCTGAGGGCTACGCCGGAGTTTGTTGCTGCTCAATATACTGCCGGATGATCTCAATTGGCGCACCACCACAGCTCCCCGCAAAATAACTGGGCGACCAGAGCGCACCTCCCCAGAGTTTCTTTTTGATCGAAGGGTAATTCTTTTTTCGGATCATCCGGCTGGATACACCTTTGAGACTGTTAACCAGATTCGACACGGCCACCTTCGGCGGGTAATTCACCAACAAATGCACATGGTCGTCTTCACCGTCGAACTCAACCAGCTCTGATTCAAAATCAAGACAGACCTTTTCAAAAAAGATTTTTAGATCATCCAGCACTTCTTTGGTAAAGACATTTCGTCGGTATTTTGTTACAAAGACCAAATGAACGTGCATTTTAAAAACACAATGCCTGCCATGCCTTAAATCGCTTTCAATTTCCATAGACCAATCTATAATTGAGTTGTATTGACACAGTATGAGCAAGCCATGCAACGACTGCAAGCCTACAAATTCGAACTGATTGTCACTGGAGAGCAGCAGCGTCAGATGCGCCGCTTCTCCGGTGCTTGTCGGTTTGTCTATAACAAGGCGCTGGCGTTGCAAAAAGAACGACATGAGCAGGGTGAAAAGAAACTATCGGCCTTTGAACTGAATAATCTGTTACCACAATGGAAAGCAGAGCCAGAAACAAAATGGCTGTCTGATTCACCTTCTCAAACGCTGCAACAGTCGCTGAAAGATTTAGATCGGGCGTACAAAAATTTCTTTGCCAAACGAGCAGACTTCCCGCGCTTCAAAAAGAAGGGTCAGTCAGATAGCTTTCGCTATCCACAAGGGGTGAAACTGGAGCAAGGCAATAATCGACTCTTCCTGCCCAAGCTCGGCTGGCTGCGTTACCGCAACAGTCGGACGGTGGAAGGTGAGATTAAAAACGTCACGGTCAGTCAGGTTTGTGGTAAGTGGTATGTATCGATCCAGACCGAGCGGGAAGTTGAAATTGCCGTGCATCAGGGCGATGCCATCGGCATTGACATGGGCATTGCCCGCTTTGCCACCCTGTCCGATGGCCGTTTCTACGCCCCGCTCAACAGTTTCAAACGGCACGAAACCGCTTTGCGCAAGGCGCAGCAGGCCATGAGCCGCAAGGTAAAATTCAGCAATAACTGGAAAAAGGCCAAAGCCAAAGTTCAGCGCATTCATTCCAATATCGGCAACAGCCGCCGTGACTACCTGCATAAAATATCAAACGACATTAGCAAAAACCACGCGATAGTCTGTATTGAAGATTTGCAGGTCAAAAACATGTCAAAATCAGCGGCAGGAACCGCCGAGCAACAGGGTAGGAATGTTAGGGCGAAGTCAGGCCTGAATAAAGCCATTCTTGATCAAGGCTGGTTTGAGTTCCGTCGCCAGCTCGATTACAAGCTGGCATGGAATGGCGGCCACCTGATCGCCGTTCCACCGAAAAACACCAGCCGGACGTGTCCGTGCTGTGGTCACATATCGAAGGATAACCGCGCCACGCAAGCTCGGTTTGCCTGTGTGGAATGTGGCTTTGAAGAAAACGCCGATGTCGTCGGCGCGATCAATGTATTAAGGGCGGGACACGCCCGATTAGCCTGTGAAGTGAGTGGTGCAACAATGCCGCCAGCAGCAGGAACCCACCGAAGCGAGTCCGGCGTTCGCGCCTAACCGCAGTAGGAATCCTCGTCGTTTACGGCGAGGAGGATGTCAATTCATAGACGGATGGCGAAAAAGCGATATCCCCAAAAGTGGAAAGGAAATACCTGACAAGCTATTAGAGATGTACAAGCTAATCGGGAACACGTTCCGTAGTTTCTCTGAGGATGATATTGCGAATAACATCTTAAGTGGTGAGTTAAGAGAGGTTCGAAATGACTGATGAACGCTTAGATAGAATGCACAAACTGGCTCAGCGTTTAGCTAAAAATGGCACGATGGATCAGCTAACCATGCGAAAAATCGATGCACTCGCGCTCAGCGCAAAGCTAGATGAAATGACAGCAGAGCGAATAAAGCATATTAGGGAGCGTGAGCACATTAGCCAAGGTGTCCTCGCTACGATTCTGAATATGAGCAATGAGAGCATTCAAAAATGGGAACAGGGAAAGTCTAAGCCACAGGGTGCCGCGTTAAGATTGCTTAACATGATTGATAAGAATGGCATTGAGTGTGTGCTTTCTTAAGAGACACAAGCCGCAGACGGAGCCGATGGTTCCGTTTTTTGCTTCTACCGTTCAAATTCCTGCAAATCTGCACCAAGCTAAATCACACCTAACAGCATGAATGTAAAGTGTTAACTTAAATATTTTCAGCTTAATTCCACCGAATCAAAGTTTGAATTTAGCCCTCCCTTACTTAAAATAATGTGACATAATTTACTATTAAATACCCCTACGAGAATTTGCGCATGGTTCAATCAAATCAACAGATAGAAACGATTTTAGCCGCATGGCTTAGCGTGGGGAATGAGTTCAATCCTCATAATAAATTGTATCGGCATCCTGAGTTTATCTTTAGAAAAGCCGGAGAGTGGAATGGATGGAATGATTTTTTTGGTCTGAGCCCCGATGCAGACACTTATGAGGAAAATGATCGAATAAATGAGTTAGAGAATCAGGCTTGGGAGTTATACAAAGAACGCTTTCATCAAGTGCGCCTTCCTTAATATATGTCCCCTGGGAGCGTTGCCGGGAACAACACATCTCCCATGTAAAGGCCTAACAGAGTTACGGACCTGGGGGAATCATGTCCCGGAGCTGAAGAAGTCCCGGACTAAAACACTCACATCTATGTCAGTGCTTAACACACATCTCAACGTCGCTTCATATCTATCCGGGCATTGGCCAAAATCAACAATTCCCATGTAATCGCCTAACAGAGTTGTCAGCCTGGGGGGAAAGCGTGTCCCGGAGCTGTCGTACTTGAGCCATCAGAAAAACATCAATCCCCGTTTGAGAGATTCCCTAGAAATTTGTGTCGTTTTGAATCTGTGAGAAGCTGCTAGAAACTCAAAGCAGGAGCGTACAAGATGACGATGAATATCCTAGGGACAGTAACAACGAGCGAAGGTGGCAGCACTCAATGCCTTAATCAATCCGGCAAGTGGGACTGTAGTTCTCTCTTTAATTGCTGTGATTGCGGCGTAAGCGACGGCGGCGCGGGTTGCGGTTGTCAATACTGTTTTAGCTGCAATGCTTGTGATCATTGCCTACAAGAAGAATGAATCGCTATGAGACCACTGTGTTATTCGGCAATAAGGGCGCGATTAAGCGCCTTTTTCCATGCTTAATGGCAATAAAAACCCGCACTAAGCGGGTATTAATTAGAAGGGACGCTCTTAGCCATTAGAGGTTTTCACGCGCCCAGTCGTAGGCTTGGCGATGATTGTCTAACGAGACTAGGCTGACTGCCAGCTCAACAAAGCCAGCCGCTCGAAGTGCTTCACATTGTTCAAGGTATTTGTCCATTTCGCTTGCGGCAGCAAGAAACGCATCCTCAATTTTTTCGTAGTCTGAAGAAGTGCAGTTGCTAACATCTGACTCGTCAGTGATTTCTTTAACAAACGCTTCTCTTGGGTCTACTGATTGAGTTTCCATCTATTTTTCCTCATTGGGTTATCTACTGTGAATAGGCTACCAATGATTGAATTTCTGGCAAATTTCAGATCTGGTGGATTAGACCTTCGGGAAAATATAGGTGCGTTCTATCTCGAAGCAGTGCAACGGTACTTTGTTAGCGCCGTACTCAGAATTAAAGTTGACCGTGGCTTCAAAATACCTGACGCGGGATACCCCAGCCTGCTTGTAAAAGTAATCAGCGGTTTGAGAGCGGTCATCGTTGTAGCCGCTCAACAAACTAAACTCTCGATGGATCCCCCCAAAAGCCTTCACGAAGGGATAGTACAATCTTGAGCGACTGCCATCATCAAAATCAGACTGATAACCGAGCTGTTTACCTACAGGCGAAGTCTCAGAGCAATCCAATTGGGTAAAGGATTTTTTCTGTTCTATTCCACCGTCTGCGTAAACACAGAGTGAACACGCTAGAGCTACTGAACACAAAAATCTGACTTTCATTTTAACCTTCCTTTTATCCACAATTTTTGTGAATAACGCTTGGATATGCTTAATACAAAATTAGGTTTCATCTGTTTCATCAGCAATTTAACACAAAATCCCCAGATAGAATCAAATCTATAGGGGCTAAATTACATCTTAGGCAGCTTCTTAGGTGCCTTGATGAAACAGAATATAGGCTGCGCCATTATCAATGGCCTCTAGGACCGCACCCCTGATTTCCTGCGGCACATCATCTATTGATACATCACCATCTTCATCGGAAATGCAGCAGGTGTTCACAACGAACTCCCAAATGCCGCAGTTATCCGCGTCATGGTTCTTGCGATGCGTATACGTCGCGATTTCTTCAATCCATGCCCAGACAGGCGTTTGCTCTGGCGTATCGTATTCAACGTATTCAGCCACATTGATGTCAGCAATATTCAGTATTTCCACTACCCTTTCCTCTCAGAATTATCGAGCCATTTGACTCATGCTCATTAACTCATATTGGGAAATTCACGCAAAAATTCGGGGTTCCCAGGCACGAATCAACTTACTCTGTTAACCTATTACTTTAATATTTTTTCGGTCACCATATATGGTTGTAAATTACGCACAAAAAACCGCTCATTGGGAGCGGAAACTCACTTGCGTGGATTGCGCCTGCAAGAGAGACTGTGATGGCCAGTGATAACATCTTGTATTTCACAGAAACATCCTTATATAGCACTATTGAAAAATTTAAGATTAATGTTTGCGGATAACATCGATTTCTTTCGAGCAAGCATAAATTCGCTTTGCCTTTCTCCCGAATCCATTAAACCCATATTTGAAAATATTTTGGCTCCGACTTATTGGGATCGGCCAGTTAAAGGCATGGCGCCGCAGGCTTTATGAGCCCCAGTGGACAGAACAAAAGCCGCTAAAAAGCGGCCATTTGAATAATCCCTACGAGTTATCGACGATAGTTATAATTCTGTTTCTGTGTATTTTGTGGGTAACCGCCCTGTGGTTGAGGCTGGTAACCGCCCTGTTGCTGTTGCTGTTGCTGTTGCTGTGGAGCATTTTGCTGGTAACCTTGCTGCTGCGGGGCATTTTGCTGGTAACCAGAGCTTTGGCCAGCACTGTCCTTTTGTGAGCTACCTAAAAGCTGTACCTGACCATCAAAGTCCACGACTACCTCTGTTGTGTAACGGTCTTGGCCGTTAGCATCTTTATATTTACGAGTCTTTTGCTTGCCTTCAATATAGACCTGACGGCCTTTACCACCGTATTGATTAATAATCTCTGCCAGCTTGCCCCAGACAACAATCTTGTGCCAATCGGTCACCTCTTGCTGAATACCCGCTTGGTCTTTCCAAGTGTCACTCGTGGCCACACTGAAATTTGCTACGCTTGAACCACTAGGAAGTGTTTTAAAATCAATATCCTGACCGATATTACCAACGATGATAACTTTATTAACTGAACCCATTTAGCTCTCTCCAAAGAAGTAATTAACGAGTATATTAAAACACAGACTCATAATCGCACAAATTTTGTATATTTAAATATTACTTGCCACCAGTTCCACACAGAACGTTGATACCGCCCTACCTACTCGCTTAGAAATCGCTTTCATTAGCAGAGTAATCTGCACGTATGCGGCAATTAGCTTGCTACGGCTCGGATCTTCTAGTCGTATCCAAAGAGAATGAAATGGATCGTTTACGTTGTTGCTTAGACAACCGTTGGCCAGCTGTAACAGATAACCCTGCACGTCCAGCCCAGTACCGGACTTCAATGACGAATACGATTTCACAGTTAATGGCTGACGATCACCAGCATGGATACACAAGCGGAAATCCTGCTTGTCGTGAGTAAGCACTGCATCGGCACCATAGAAACTAAATGCTTTACCAATTGGGTCGAGATTGCCGCTCGAAATCTCTGAATAGACAGCGTGAACAAACAACGCCTTTTGAGCGGGAGTAATATCCGGCGTTGGCTGCTCGCAAACTCTGGCACCGTGGTTAATTAACGTGTCAAACAATGAAAGCAGACTGTGTAAGGCGTTAACTTCGTTATCGGGCCACAACGAAGACAGTAAATCGGTTAACTGACTAGAGCTGGATAGTTTCATGAATGCCTCGCAATCAGGGAAAGATGGCCCGATATTCGCACCTGAATCAATTCACGCAAATTTGCTATCCCCTCCCCTGCCACGATTCACCGCAGAATTTCAATATAAATACCGTGTGACCACCAGAGTTTACTCGTCTACTCATAGATTTTTCTCGTCTGCTCTGGAGTGGCTTTCACAGTTTGATGCTAGAAATCAATACTGATACACAAATATATAGATCAAAATCTATCTGCTCCAGAAAATTACATTTAAAATCAGCAACTAACGCAAATTACAAATCATTTTTCCTCCTTGAAAAAATCTGAATCAAAAACTTAACAAAATTGCGCAAAAAAAATACAGATTTTTAATTGAAAGATCCTGTTGTTCAGCATGGAAAATAAATATATATAGAACAGCAGTTTACACTTGAATGACGAATTTTAATCACATTTTAAGACGAGTAAACTATATGGATTACACGAATAAAATATTGGTGTATTACGAGTAAAATATTGTGCAAACACGAAAACAATATTGAGAAACACGAATAAAATATAGGAGTCAACTTGTAAAAATTGGTAGGACACGAAAAAAATATGGAGTAAACACGAAAAAAATATGGAATAGCTATTTGGTGACCGTTATATTGATGCTACGGGAGGATGCCATGACAGATAAAACAAACAACACGCAGATTCAAAATGGTTCAGATGGGGTAACAACAACATCGAAAAAGGTCAAAACTGACAAATTTGATGTTCATCCTGAAGCGCAGCTGCCTCAGACTTATAGAAAGAACCACAATTTAATCTACAGTCGCATTTCAATGACGACTCATGAGCAAAATCTACTAGCTCTATTTCTGATCCAGATGCAAAAGACAGAATGGAAAGAAGATACCCAGCTCGAAATTTCTATCCCAGCTTCAAGATTGGCTGATTGGCTGGAAGTCGAATCCAAAAGCCTAGCTGCAACAATTAAACCTGTGGCACTTCGGCTTCAGAAACGAACTGTTCTAGCAGAGCACCCAACAACTCATGAATTTGAATCATCCGTGCTTTTTCCTACAGTGAAATACGCTCGAGGAAAGTTAACAATGGTTCCAAACTATGATTTGAGAGATTTCTTCCACGATGCTTCTAAGGGTTATGCTTCGGTCAACGTAGCAAGATTCCTACGACTGCGAGGTAAATACTCTAAACCGATGTATGACCTATTATCTCGGTTCAAAACACCTGACAAGCAGTTGTATAAAACAGACGTTATAACGCTCAAAGGTGTTTTCGGGTTAGTTGACGACAAAGATAACTATCTTCCAGGCAAGAAAACGATGAAGGACACATCGGTGTTCGTTAATCAGGCACTTGTAAAGTCGATTGAAGAAATAGAAGAAGCCTGTGGTGACGAATTGATGTTTTTCAACACAGATGCGTCGGGCAAAAAACGTCATGGCATTATCGAAAATAAAACTGGCAACAAAATCACGAGCATCGAGTTCGAGTACCTTTGGATAGATCAATTCATTAAATTGCATCCAATGGATCTCGAGGCGGCAGCGGAAGTCGCAATGAATGCAGAAAATCGCCTCCGTTTGAAGAAAGAAAAGATTACACAGGAAGAGACCGAGCAGCTGGCCGTCGCATACTACGTACTTTCAACACACTATGAAAAATACAGACCCCGCTGTAGAGAGTTATTTTACGATATCTACAAACACTACCGAAAAATTTCAATTGAAAAAGCGGAAAACTATACAGAATCGGAACGGCCCAAACTAAAGAGTTCAGCCCTCGATAAATTAGACTTCTTGTTAAACGTCGAAACCGACAAATAACTCCTCCCCTATCACTCCCTAGATCTATTCCAGTAGTTTACTCAATTGCGAGTAAACTACTGGGTTGCACACGAATAAAATACACAGAAAGTCACGAGTAAACTGCTGGTATATACACTAGCAAACTACATGAGTATTTAGTCAAAAATCTTAAAACCTATGTATCAAGGACTTACATTGAAAATATTACGAGTAAACTACATGTCTCGACACGTATAAACTCTATGAGTCACACGAATAAACTAATTGTTTAAGTACAAAGTTTATTCAATTTAGGGAGTCAACCCTATTTTTAGTACAATAAATAAGCTAATTTTTAGGTTGTGGATAAGTACACTAATAAACTCTATGGGTAACACGAGTAAAATCAGGGTATTACACGAGTAGACTCAAGTTTGATCACGAATTAGATCTGGGTGTAAAACGAGTTAGATCTGGGTAATCGACGAGTTAGATCTAGGAGTAAAGCGAAAAAACTATTTAAAAAACTATCTTAAGTTGCTGAAAAATTAAGGTAATACTTTCCTTATAGATCTTTATATCTTTCATAGTTCTTAATAAAAAGATCATATTTTTTTATAATCCCAAGCAAATAGATCGTTTATTTGATCTTCTTAAGATCAAAAGCATCAACCCCCTCATTAAGACCTGAACCAATGCACTAATGGGCATTACGATCATTTTAGACAATATCACTAAAAAACCCCCTACTAATCATAATGAAAATCTCTCTGGGATTATTCAGTGGATTTATCTCATGCAGTCAAAAACTAGCTACAAGGTGCGGAAAATAACTCACTCAATATGAGGTGTGTATTTTTACGCACTTACTATTGAAATCCACACCTTTTAGCAGTAGTCTTATACGCAATTGATAAATGGAGTTAAATTTCGATGAATGATCACTTCAGAGACAAAATGCAAATCACTGCTGACAGAGCACGTAAAATGCTCAATACAATGTCAGACTCTATTTCTAAGCACAAAATCGAATTTGGTTTAGACACCTTTCACCAGCGTTACTCAAAAGGCGCATTAGCCAACTTGAGAGGCCTTACACGTAAAATCGTGGAAAAGTCGATTAATGAGATGGAAGCTGCCGGTTACAAATTCGATAAAAAACTAAACGGTAGTGTTGAGGTTTATGATCTCACTGTTGAACAGGTAATCGATATTTACAAGCATCGTGGACACAAAGCGTTAAGAGAAAAATTTGAACGCGGCTATGTAGTATTCCTTTGTAACCTCAAAGGCGGTGTAAGTAAGACAGTTTCTACAGTGAACATTGCCCAAGCGTTACGTTGCCACTCTGAAATGATCCAGCATGACTTAAAAGTGTTAGTGCTGGACATTGATCCTCAAAGCTCAGCCAGTATGTTCATGAGCCATAAAAACTCTATTGGCACTATTGATAACACAGTTGTACAAGCGGTGTTTCAAGACCTGACCCGTGAAGAGCTATTAGATGAGTTTGTCATACCTACTCAAGTTCCAGGTGTAGACATCATACCTTCAAGCATCGCAGATGCGTTTATTGCTTCACAATGGGAAGCTCTATGCGTTCAGCGTTTTGGTTCGGATATTAATCCGTTTGAGGCTTTATCTCGCAACGTGTGTGAAAAGCTGATCAACGATTACGATTTTATCTTTATCGACTGCGGCCCACACTTAGACTCACTTTTAAAAAGCGCATTGTGTGCAGCTGACGTCTTAGTTACTCCGTTACCACCATCAACTGTCGATTTGCATTCAACATTGCAATATGTGACTCGTATTCCTGAAATGCTAGATCATTTAGAAGCAGAAGGCGCAGCAACAAATCTAAAAGGCCATTTGGCATTTATGTCTAAGTATTCGCAGAGCGAACAGGATATTAACAGCTCAATGATTGCTAACGCTGTTTTTGCTGAAGACATGATGATGGCTAGCATTCCTGAATTATCTGCTTTCAAGCGTTGTGCAGAAACATTTGATACCGTTGTGTCAGTACATCCTGGTAGCTACACAGGGGACTCAAAAGCCCTTAAAAAAGCTAGAGAGTCACTAGACCAATTTACCTTGGCGCTATTCCAACACATTTCAAGAATTAGAGGATCAGAATATGGTTTCTAATCCTAAAGAAGCACGTAAACGCGTACCCTTCGGAAGATCCTTAATTGACTCTGCTGGTTTAAATAGCCAATTACATCCAGAATCTGCTGAGTCTGCACTCGTTGCTAATACTGATGTACGGAACGAATCAGCCGCTGCAATTAAAATTAAATTGTCCAGTGGTCGTACTCTTACATTCACTCGTAAGCACTTAACGGCAGAAGAACTCAAAACAAAGTCTTTTGTACACCCATTTAACCCGCGTCCCGCTGCCGATGTAACTCCAAATTCATTGCTGCTCATCCGTGAAACAATAGCAAAAGTGCAATTTTCAGATGCATTGGCAACACGAGATTCTACTGGCTATCACTTGTTTGATGGTCAGCGCCGCCGCATGGCAGCAATCTTAGAGGGTTCCGGTCTAAATGTGCTGTTTACTGATTTTGAGCTCACGGAAGAAGAAGTTCACGAAATCGTTAAATACGTCCAAACCTCAGAAAAGTACAGTTACCGAGATGCTGGTTTTCAGATGAAAAAAGCACTCGCTAAAAACGAGATTGAGATTGCTAACAATGACGAAAAAGAAAAGCCTCAAAAACTCTCCCTAAGAGATCTAGCTGTTCAATTCGACGTTTCTTATTCGTATGTAACGAGAGCGCTGAAGGCCACAGAAATTCCAGATGAAATTATTGAGTTGTTCCCCTGCCCTTCTGCTTTAAGTTCGACACAGATTATGGCTCTTTATGACATTACTCAAAAGCATCAACTTTCCGTTTTATTGAACGAGCATTTACTATCGGCAATAGAAAACATTCGCATAGATGCAAATGAAAGCGGAACATCGGTAGCGGGATTATTCGATGTTGATGGCCTGAAAAACAGTCAGATACTGAAGGTGTTTGAAGATTTCGATAAGCAATTAAAACCCAAGAAGTTGGCAAATGATAAAATTGCAGAGGGTAATGACCGCAATCGTTGGGCTAGATTATCTACTCAAAACCGAAAGACAAAGGTGGAAGTGACAAGGTTGTCGGAGCAAGAGATTGAGAAGCTAAAACAATTCTTAATTGATTTAGTAGAAGCTAAAAACCAGTAGTAAAAAGAAACTGACAGGCCGACCGCCAAGCCTGACCTGTCATGCACCAACAAACATACTTATTCGGAGTATTTATGTCAGCAGAAGTGATGTTAACACTAGCCACGGCCTTAAACAACGCGATTACCAATAAACAACCATTCAGACTTCCTGCAATGAAGTTCTATGAACTGGCGGAACTTAATCGTTGTTGCGCGAAATTGAGACAGAGGGCCCATTAAGAAAATGAAGCCAGCAGTGATGCTGGTTTTTTTGAGTGATTCGGTGGAATCAAGCGTTAAAATATTGGATATATATTTTAAAAACAACAACTTAAGAGATTTTTAGTTTGGTGCGTTTTTTAGATAGAACCTAAATATCTGCACCAAGCAGCCTAGCGCGTAAGGTGTTGATAGTAATATGTATTTTAATTTTTTATATCAGTGATTCCACCGAATCAAGCCCGAGTTTTCTGCCCAGCCCTGGTATAGTGTTAAGCTCTAACTGATTTCGTTCCGCCCAGTCCCGCAATATTTCAATCAATGCTGGATTGTTTAGCTTAAACGCTGCTGCATAAGCCTCCCCTTTTAGCACAAACCCGTTTGCTCCGGCATCTAGTATCGCCTTAGCAATCTCAGGCTGATTTGAAGTAATTGCCGCACGCAGCAAAACACCATTCCTAAAGTTCAATAGATTACCCGTGAGCCCTGCTGAGATGTACTTGGCCACCAAGTGAGGTTTTTTATCGTAAATGGCCTTAAGTGCTTTGAGTTGCAGATTCATGTTCCTTCTCCTCCCTATCGAGTTGCAGCCAGAGAAGATTTACGTCTTGCCAATTTGATAACAGACTTGCCTTGTTCGGTGTAGCCTCGGTACTCGTTTTTCTTAATGCTATTTTTCATATTCTCAAGAATTATTGGCAGATCTTGCTCAGCGATAGTCCAATCATCATCGTGAAGCTCAAACACTTCACAAATTGCACAATCTCCCGTTTCTACGGTAATGAGTGGGAATAGACGCTCTGCATACTCGGTTTCTTTCAAATGTGGCTTAATCACTTTTAAGTAAAACACAGCTTGCAAATCGTAGCGTAAGTCTGCGAACTGGTAGGCAGCTAATGCTGGGTTAGCACTGCGCGTGGTTTTCAAATCGCAAGGAACAATGAATTTTTTTACGGCAGTTAACCAATCCACTTTACACTTAAGCATCAATCCGGTCTCAGGATCTCTTGTAAAGAATGCGACCTCCGCCATACCGTTTTTACGATTTAAAAATTTGTTCGCGTGAGCGTTGCGTTCAATGGCTTGATTGAGTCCGATAACACTATCAAACATCTCCTTTGACACTGGCAGCTTAAGCGCCTTAAGCGCGATGTGTTGATTATCCTGAAGTAATTTAATGATTGCAGCACAGGTCACCGTAGACTGAAGTTCGGTATCGCATAACGCAAAACACTCGTCACCAATATTCGCTTTTATCCACTCCAATTGACGAGACTCGAACGGTTTTTGCGGAGCGTTGGCTTGCTCAAGACGTTTGATTAATTCGGCAATGGTGCCGCTGGTTGTTAGTTTGTTGGCTGTGCAGGCATCTTTAAGCTCGGTTAATGATTTTGGATCATCTGGGAATTGCTCTGAGTCGAGCAGAGCAAATCTGCGAGCATTAAATACATCGGCTCCCTCTAGTGTTAATTCATGGCTTAGAACACCGGACTCGCGGGATTTAGCGCTGAAATTTTTACCTTTACCGTTGATATACGCTTGTTCGTATTTCATTGGGCTATCTGCATAGCACTTAACCTGACTTGAGCTAATGGCATCTAATGAGTGATACACATCGTTTGGAATATCTGAGTAAACACCTTCGATAAGTTCACCGGTGTCAGATAAGAATTGTGCTTTGCCGTCCACATAACCAGGCTTGACTAAATGCGTCAGGCTTGCGGGGATGATGCTTGAGGTTTGCTGGCTGGTGATGGTAACCGTGCTCACGCTGGCAGGATCAAAAAATGCGTTCATAGCAGAATTTAACGCATCTAAATCAAAATCAAATGAACTCATGATACTCACTCCAAAAATCTAAATCTTCAATTGCAACCATCATTACACGGCTTCCAAATGAGGCAAATTTTTAGAAATGGAGCAAAAAAATGCCCGCAAGAGCGGGCTATTGGAGTGAGCTTTTAGCTAATAGCTATAAGTTCTAGTTGTTTTAATAATGACTGCATCATACCAATCAAATTTTATTGCGCAAGAAATTCACGAAAAATGACTTGAAAATTGACTTGTGGATGCAAAACTGCTGAAATGCACAACACACTTTTTGGATTGTAAGCGCTATGAGTATCAAGAAAAGGATAACCAAAATTGCGTTAGCAGTATCGCTTGGTTTGTGTCATCCGCTGGCTATGGCCAACAGTGGCTTAGATGCTTTGTTAGAGGCTAACAAATCAGCTAAGCAGTCACAAACACAACCAGAGAAAATGCCGGAAGGAGAGGGTAAGGAGCTTATCAAGAATGCTTTCTCGATGTTAAACGACATCGTATGGTCTCAAGCGCTTCCCGTGAAAGGTATGGTGATGATGGTCTCTCGAGATGGTACTCAAGTGCTCGCCTCCACGGATGGAAGGATTCTCGTTAAAGGCGGCGAGGTATTCGATGGCTGGAACCGTTCACCTATAGCAACTGAAGCCAACGCAAAGGCGGCATGGCTTGCCAAGATTGATAAGGTCTTAGGGGTTTCTGTGAAGGATATGGCTGCATATTACATTGGTGATTTAGCAAAAACAGAGCCCGATCTAGTTGTATTTGTAGATCCTTTATCGAAGTTAAACGCTGACCTATTTAACAAGCTCCTTTCGATTAAAGGTAAGCAAATCGCGTTACTGCTTACCCCAATAGTGAATGGTAAAGAGGCTGCGATCAGAGCTAGGGAGCTGTGGTGCGCCAAAGACCAAAGTGAATCCCTACGATTGCTAGTTAACAGTGATTTCACCACAGCCCCAGAAACCCTCGAAAACTGCGACATTAAAAAGCTATCCACCACGATTGGGGTTACTCAATTTCTACAGATCCGTCGTTTACCCTATTTCGTTAACGGACACGGACTGCACAACGTCGGATTACCCGATTCATTAACTGATTTCATTTCCCAAACGGAGAAATAATGATTACTCGAGCATTAAAATTAGGCATGGTCGCAGTTAGTTTGGCAACTCTTTTTGGATGTCAGTCGATGTTCGAAACGGGTGAAGAACCTACGGTTTGTGTGAACACTCAAAACAGCGGATTACCCTGTACCACCACTAGAGAAATTCTGAAACTGGCTGATACACCAGGCGGCATTGAGGCAGAAAAAGCGCGGCGAGCAGCTGCAAGCGATGAAGATTGCCCTGACTGTAACGTACCTAAGAAGTCAGTGGCTACCTCCGGCGCAATGGCCAATCAATCCGGCTATGGCTTGGACGCTAACGGCCAACCAATTACCCTGAATGACGTCAGTAATGCTTACATGTTTAGGGCTGATAACAACCGTGCATTACCCGCACCAGAGCCTATCGCTGTTCGACAGGCGCCCAAAATGCTTCGTGTTGCATTTGCTCCATGGCAAGACGACAAAGGCCGTTTACAGAACGTCGGTTATGTCTATACCGAAATTGAAACCCGTAAATACACCTATGGCCGTGAAGCATTCAACATGCCTGCTCAAATCACTCCGCTTTATATTCGTCAGCAATCCATTGAAGAAGAGCGAAGGGGTAACCCAAGCGAAATTAACGGAGTTGGCATTAAGACAGGTAAACCTGGGCGTAATAATTTCAATGCTGATCTAGAAGCGGCAAAGGCCACTTTGGACCAAGCGCCAAAAGCAGTTCAAGAAGCGTTACGCGCTAACGGCAATTAACACGGGTGCGAAATGACAACTGTAAATAACTGGAAAAATAGTCAAGGCATTGAGAAATATTCCTCAATCATCCCAATCTTAGATGAATTTGTGAGTGAGGAAGGGGAGCATCTTGGTTACATCTTAGAAGGGGGTTACCTTGGCGTAACGTGGCTATGTCCACCGTCAGGTGGTTATGGTGCAAATACGATTTCCACGCTGGATTCGATTTTCAAAAAAGTCTATCCAGAAGGGACTGTGCTGCAATTCTCGCTAGTGGCTTCAGACGACTTAGTAACAGTGTTAGACAATTACCGACATTGCCGTGGCAAGCGTAATCGGTTCGATACGGTCATTGATAATGACAATATGACCGAATACATGGTTGATTATTATAAAGCGCTTGCTGATACCTCAATCCCTTCGCGAGATATGGAAGGTGTACCGCTTCGCAACTTCGAGGTATGGGCCTCAATCAAGGTGCCTATCAAGAAAGCCATGCCGACTACAGAGGAAGTCGAAGATTTTGTAGATATGGCTAACAACCATGAAGCGTCATTACAACAAATCTTTGGTGTAGCGACCAAAATGCAACCTGAGATCCTAATTAACCGATTGCAGATGATCCACAACCCATCCCCGAATGCAGTTTGGCGCCGTGGAATTAAAGTAGATGGTAGACAAGGCTGTTACCGTTCTACTCAGCCCATCCGTGCGCAGTTGCTTGAACCTGGCACTGAGGTCAAAGTCGATGGTTCTGATTATATGGCGATTAAAGCGGAAGATGGTTCTACACGATTTATTCAAAGTGTGAGCATTAAAGAGTTCCCAGATTCCATTTACCAAGGCACGTTACATTTAATGACTGGCGATTGGTTGAAAGGGGATGATGGCGCTATTCCCGGCAATTTCATGATCAACCTTGTTGTTGAAATGAGCCCTAAGAAAGTCGCTAAGGATTACTCCAAGCGCCGCCTAATGGCCAAACAGATAGGTGAAGGTCCGTGGGCTCGTTGGATTTCGTCTTTGAAATACGGCCTGCAAGATTTTGAATACTACGAGCATTATCTAGAGCGAGAAAAGGCTCAGCATTGCCGCTTTCATTTAAACTTTCAAATGTGGGGACCGACTTTAAAGTCAGTTAAGAACTGCACTAAAAAACTAATCACGCGCATGGAAGGCTTTAGTTGGTCAGCTGGCGTGGATAGCTTGATTGGCCGTTTCACTTGGCTAAATGGTCTGCCAATGTGTACCTCAAGTGAAGTCAGTAGTTTCATTGAACGCTTTGACTTTCTCCCTAGTAACTTGGTCAAGTTCTTCGTTCCTATGGTGGCATCGTGGCCAGGAAACGCAGTGCGACACCCTGTGCTGACATACATTGCCCGTGATGGTCAGTTAATCACCTTTGACCCATTAAAGTCAGACTCCAATTACAACATCTTTATAACCGCAACCTCTGGCGCTGGGAAGTCGGTCTCTGCTAACTATTTGATTGAAGGTCTACTTTCAACCGGAGAAAACCGTTATCCAGATGCACTTGGTAATATCCACGGTGATCCTGATGGTGGCCGCGTATTCATCATCGACTCAGGTCGCTCATACGTTAAAACAACAGAGTTGTACGCAGGACAGTTCGTAGAGGTTATTCCGGACAACCGCTTTGCGTTTAACCTATGTCCTTTTAAGAGTATCGACGAATCTCAAAAAGATACTGATGAAGGCGTTGTAGATAGTGACGCTAACAACTATTTAGGCGCTCAAGGTGAAATGCTGTTGAACATCCTGAAGTTGATGGCTTTCCCACTTGGAGACTGTAACAGCTATCAATACTCTGCAATGTCAGTATTGCTCATGCAACTGTGGAACGAGAAGGGTAGGGAAACCAGTATTGACGATTTCGCTGATGCTTGTGCTAAACATCCCCGAGAAGAAGTTCAACAAATCAGCGACCAATTGACTCCTTGGTGTTACTTACGCGGTGGCCAAAACAGTTGGATGTTCAACCCTAGCAAGCCGCCCATTCAGTTTGAGAAGGATTTAGTGGTGTTAGAGCTAGACGGACTTAACGGTTCAGACCAGCTCAAAGCGGTGTGTATCATGCTGTGTATTCAACGTATTCAGCAGGAAATGTTTAGGCATGATCAACTGCATATTGTGAAAGCCTTTATTCTCGATGAAGCGTGGGAGTTCTTAAAGGAAAACAAGGGTGTAGATGAGCAGACCCGTCAGGTTCTTCAAACTCTGGCAAAATTCCTCGAATCTGGTTGGCGTCGTTTCCGTAAGTACAACAGCCTGGGTGTGTGTATTTCGCAATCGATGAAGGATGCCAACGAGTCGCCTGCGGGTATCGCGATGGCCAGTAACTCGGCTCACTTATTCTACCTCATGCAAAACGGTGAGGAACTGGCCCGACTCAATAAAGAGGGTAAGTTCATTGAGCAGGATTACCTTTTACTGAGGAATATCAAGACGGTTAGGCCGTTTTTCAGTGAAGTTCTGTTATGCAGTGGCGGCACAAAATCTGTAGGCAGGCTATATCTGCCAAGGGCTAAAGCACTGACTTACTCTACCGCTCCAGACGAGAAAAAACAGATTGAAATCATGATGAAAGACAAGGGGGTCGATATGTTTACCGCTTGCCAGATGATTGCTGAAAGGGAAGGAAAAGATCTAGTCGGGACATGGCGACGTCGATTCGACGCCAAAAATGAATCTTAGGCCTGCTGCTCGCAGGCCTCGCGTTCTTACTTAAAAGAATTGATTAGCGTTGATACTGGAAACAACTTCTTCAAGCTGTCTCTCAGGGAGGCTCGAATCTACCCCAGGGAAGGGGGATAACAGATGTTTATGGGCAACAGCGGAAATCGCTAATGTGATACTCGAATGTTCATTGGCAAGATACAGCTCTATTGCTTGCAGTGTTTCTTCGGGGAATGACCAGTGTCGAATGAACACAGGAAGTAGTTCTTGGTTGAGTGCTGTGCATTCACCAATTGTGACATTAATACCCATGTGATCAGCGTAACCAGCTACCAGCATAGCTCCACCGAATAACGCAATGCCTGTGATATACGAACTGGGTTTGCGCTGAATGTAGTCGAGTGCGATGGCGGTGTCGATTGAATAGTTTATGAGTTGAGTACTGACGTCATAAGCGGAGCTAGGCAACAGTTGTCTTAGCATGTAGGTAATGATCAGATTGACACTTCTGAGCGTTCCTAGTTTGGTGATTGCACGTTTTAAATCATCAAAGTTTTTAATGACGGGTAATGCAGCTGAATTGGCTACACGAAGGAACAACGCAGCGAGAGCAGCATCATTACCCACAAGTCGGTAAAGTTCATTAATGGGATCGTCGTGCTTCAAAATTTCCCTGATCTCCGGTACGGGGACATTTTTGATAAGTAAATCAAACTGAGCGCTTTGGGTTGCGTCAGTTATTGATTTAGCCGATATGGTGTAGTTAGCCATAAATCATCCATTAATTAACCGCTTAGACGCTTAGACGCTTAGACGCTTAGACGCTTAGACTGAAGAGTATCATGAAACACCTGTTGAGTGTAATCGTACATCAGTATCTATGCCGTACAAAAAAATTAATTAGTATAAACTACTTTAACTATGGGGGTCGCATGTTGAGAAATATAAATTGTATGGTGTTAGGTTTGATGTTGGCTGTTTTTTATTCGTTCACGGCGCCAGCATTCGCATCACCCGCGCCTAATGAGGCTGAAAGCTGTGCTGTTGCTATGGCCCAGTTTCGCTATTACGCACATGGTTATGAGACTGGGGCTAAATGGATCCCAGGCAGTTTAGAGGCACCTAAGTACGCTGAAAGCGAAGTCAATCCAGAAGGGGTGATTATTGATTATTATATTGCTAAAGAGTACACCGAGGGTAGCAATCAGATCCCTGTTGAAATTACTCGTCGATTAATTCACACGGCATATAACAACTATCAATCGGGTCATAGCGCATCGTTTGGGAGCTACTGGACGTTGGCCTCGTGTATGGGGGTTATTAATAAGCCAATCGAGTTCCTAGGACGCTGTGACGAAAGAGAAGCGCAGCCGACGAAAAGGGGATTCCAAGAATTCGTGCAGTGTGCTAGTCCCAACAGCTAATTCTCAAAATTTGCCTCAATCAAGAAGCGTGATCTAATGGAGACATAGAACACGAATCGGATTGGGGCATGACAGACACGTCTTTAGAGCAATTATCCAAGTTTGGCATAACTGAGTTATGGCAAGTTGGACTTGTAATGCCTCTGCAATACAAAGATTTACGCCTTGTTCAATATGACTTGAATCCCTATCAAGGCTTCTCTGGGATGACGCTTTTCGGCGGTCATATTCACTCCGTATCTGACATCAAGTTAGGACGCACTAAAAAACGCAGTCCCTTCATCATTGTTGAGCTGACAGACCAACAGGGGTTCCGACTGAAAACCTTCGTTTACGACACAGCTGAAAACCTAAAATCGTTGAGCAACGGGCTCGCGATGGCTAATCAGCATCACCCTATCTATGTCTATGGCTTACCGGAATATCAAAACCAACAACTGATTTTAAAAAATCAGGAGTTTATTGCCCCCGATGATTTAGGGCGGTTGCATGTGTGCTATGAACTGGCCAAGGGAAGGAGCAAAGCGGAACCCAAGGTAATCGATTTCCTCAGCCGCTTACTGTCAGAACGTGATGTTATCAAGGAGTGTGCTGACAAGATTAGAGAGCTGCTTTCAGCTACCGCTGTAAGTAACAAACGACTAAAGCAATTTCTGGGTGCAGCCCCGAGTGACAACATCGAGCAGATGTTACAGGAGATCCATTTCCCCGATTGTGTTCAACGAGGTTACGCACGGATTCGGCAAGTTAGTAAGTTAGCAGCAGTCCTCATTGGTGCAGAGGCAAAGAAATTGGCGTCACAGTGGGGAGTAAAGCGTGTCCCGTTGCAGTTTGAGTCAGAGGCGATAGATAACCGCATTAAATCGTTACCATTCCAAATGACCGAGGAACAAAAATCCGCGGCATTAAGTATGGTCGCGCAAATGACCACGGCAGTATCTCAACACATGATGTTAATTGGTGACGTTGGCACCGGAAAAAGCTGTGTGATTGGCACCTGTGCCGCCTCAGTTGTGGATGCTGGTGGGCGAGTGGCCATTATGCTGCCTACTTCGAATTTAGCGCGTCAGTTACATCGAGAGTTCTCTGAGTATTACCCTGACATCAGCCCGACGTTAGTCATTGAAGGGGAGATCATTGAAGAGATTTCCCAATGTCGAATGTTGATTGGTACAACGGCGATTATACACAAACAGTGGCCATTCACATTTGATCTGGCCGTCGTGGATGAGCAGCACAAGTTTTCAGTAGAACAGCGTGAGCTTTTTTGCGCTGACGGGGCGCATTTACTGGAATCGACAGCAACCCCAGTACCGCGAACAGCGGCTTTGCTGAAACATGGAGTGCTGAAGGTATACGAGCTAAAGCATTGCTTCGTAGATAAGCGTATTGAGAGTCGTTTGTTAGAGCATTACGTAGGTCGAGACTTGGCAATAAGAGCGTTAAAAACGCTTCAAAGCGGCCAAAAGTTATTGATCGTTTGCGCCCTTAAAGATGAAAGCAAGTGTGAGGCATTTGCGGATATTCAGAATGCGACAGAGGCATACGAGAAATGGTGCCGATTCATCCATAGTAATCGTCACGTCCTGCCGGATGGTAGCGGGGTAGTTCTGGCGCATGGAGGGCTAACAAACGAAGAAAATGCTGCGGCAATCGATGCGCTCAATACGGGTGATGCAAACGTGCTGGTAGCGACGACATTAGTTGAAACTGGGCTGACGATTAAAGGGTTAACCCACTGCATTGTGATGAATCCAGACAGGCTAGGTCTCGTCCAACTCCATCAGCTTAGAGGGCGCTTAGCAAGGCACGGAGGGGTAGGGTACTTTGATTTACTGTTACCCCTTGAAATAAGCCCAAAATCAAAGGATAGGCTTGAATTAATTTCTCAAATTTCACATGGCGTGACGCTAGCGATTGAGGACATGAAACTGAGAGGATTTGGCGATTTAACCAAATCAGGTCGCTCGCAAACGGGAGTTAATCAGCGATATTTGTTCGGTTACAAAATCAATCTTGATGATTTAAACGATGCAATTGAGTTGATTGATACCTCAAGTTAGGTCAGAATCAACACAATTTTATTAACTCAAGAGCTTTATGGTTTATGGGTAAGGTATGAAACTACAATCGTTAAGTAAAAAATCGTTCATCGCATTTATTGTTATCTTGGCTCTTGCCCTTCTCGTTTGGGTAGTGAGCCAGTTCAACAGCTATAAAACATCACTACCAACGGGTGTCGCCAAAGATGGCCCTCCGGCCCTAGCAACTTTGTTAAGCAGTAACGCCAATAACAAAGTGATCCAGAAATGGAGTGTCACCGACGGTTCGCAAAATATCACGGGTTGGCTGGTGGATCTGAGTGGTCAAAAACAAATTTATTGGAGCACGGGCGACTTTGTTATTGCTGGTGGTCTGGTGGATGCGAATGGCGTCAACTTAACGGAGCAGTGGGCGACGACGCTGGGCATCTCCGAAGCCGATAGGAATCAGCCACAACAAGCAGGTCGAGCACAACGCGCACCTGTTGCTCAGCAAACTTACACTGAGCAGGATTGGCAAAGTCTCACTGCGGCGAAATACATTCAACTGGGCTATGAACAAGCGTCAGCTGAGAAAGCTATTTATGTATTCTTTGAACCCTTCTGTAGTGCTTGCAGTAGTTTACTCGCACGTTTGAAACCCGAGATTGAAAGCAAACAGTTGGATGTGCGCTTGGTGCCGTTAGCGTGGATCAGCGCCAACTCTGTCCCAGCAATCCAATCCATGATTGATGGCGGTAAGGACGCGGTGTGGAAGCACGAAGAGGCGAAGCAAACTAAAGCTGCTTATGCCACTGCAACACCAACCCCAGAAACTAAGATGGCCATCATCCAAAACTCTGAGCTCATGGGTACACTGGGCATCCAAGGTACGCCAACGCTGTTTTATCGCAATGGTGGTGAAATGGTCAAAGTTGTGAATAACTTTGCCGCAATCTCCCAAGCCATAAACTCGCTACAACTCTCCGCATCAGTCAATTAATTTCCCATCTCCATAAGGAGATCCCAATATGGGATCTCCTTGGTATCAGAAACTCATTTGGTTAATTTAATGTGCATTTATTCATCGCAAAATTCCCGTTAATTGCTTAAAAAATGGGTAAATAAATATATCCATTTATATAATTCTGATAACCTATGTAATCATAAAAAAATGTTGGATTCAGAATGAGCGACTTAATTTTCAGTAAATCCGCCATAGCGCTACTTATACTATCGCAATCGGCGTGGTCATTTAACGCTTTAGCTGTATCCGGTGTAACCATCACTGGTGAACTGTCTGCAAAAATGCCCGAAATCGTCTTGACCCCACCTTCAGGAGTGGTGGCTAACGTCCAGCAGGTGAAAATCAAACCAACTCAAGGAACCGGTGCGGGTTGTAGCTTAACGACGGATGTAGCGGCGGCAAAAGCCTTTACGCAGTCCCAAGGTAACATGCTCTGTTTACTGGAGTGGAGCTTGCCATCAGGGTTAAGCACTTACAGCGATGGTATTCAGGGTTACTTTAATAACTCTGGCAATAACATCATCGGGTATACCGTAAGTATTTATTCTGGCAGTGGCAGTGAAAAAGTGCTGGTTGAAACAGGCTCGATGACTGTGGAAGCGGCGCAAGCTATTTCCCCAAACATCGTTGAAATCGTAAGTGACTTAACCACTGGTATCCAGTTAGGCTCGGACGTAACCAGCAACAGCAAGGGAAACATCCTCAAAACCGTCCAAGTTAAGACCGATTCAAGGCCATATACCCAAGTAGTTAATGCGCCGAGTCTCGGGGCGTGTACCATCCCGATTGGCAGCACATCATGTACCATGTCCACAGCTGGCACGACTATTGTCACCGACACAAGCAGTTCGACGGGCTCAACCAACTACAGCATTAGCGTGGATTCGGATAATGGCTATTTCAAAACCATCAATGGCCAATATCAGTCGCAATACAATCTCGCGTGGGACTTCAGGACCGCGACACTCGACGATTATATGATGCAAGCGGTGGCCTCGGGTAACGAGGTGCCAATCACTAAAACATTTGCAGACGGCACGACACTAACTATCGAGAACGAAAAAGCGCTATTAACAGTAGCTACCCCTCACGCGGGTAAATCCGGTACGTGGTGGCATCCACAGGCGACTATTACGTTAAAACCAGATCCACAGTATTCAATTAAACAACCAAGCTATAACCTGGCTGGAAATGACATTCTCTCTACCGATGTTATTACCTTACCTTCGGGAGAACTTAAGCTGAGCCCTAAGCTCGTTGAGCAGCATACGGATGTATGGGCATTCGAGTTTGACCTGTCTTCACTTCCAGATGGCGTTTACATCCCATACGCGACGTTGACGGACGCTTACAGCAACACATGGGAAGGTGTCGTAGGTGAGTCCAGTAACATCGATAGAAATCCTCCAACTATCAGGATTTACAACACTAACGGCGGCATTGTTAATGCTGCCGACCCTATTTATTTCTTTGATGATATTCTCGTTGCGGCTGTTGATTCCATGTCTGGTGGGGGGAAGGTAATTGCTGCGTCAGTGGATGGCCAATCAGTTCTTGGAGATGGTATTGATGAAGGGATTGAGTATTTAAAAATGCTCAAAACTCCAGATACTCCATTAGAGCCCAATACTGATAAATTACTATCCGTGGTAGTCCAAGATAATGCTGGTAACACATCAGTTCAGGAAGTCTCAATTCGATATATGCCAGTAAAATGGCAGATTGACGACAGAAGCCAGACTTATAGAAGAGGTGTTCAAGCGGTCTCTATGCCACTCAAAAACACCGAGGGGGTTGGTTGTCGCATGTATGCCTCAGCTGAGCAGGCACGTAAAGCTGGTGGTCAGTTAAATTATCGCTGTTTTATAGAATGGCTACTATTCCCTGATGGCACCGGCTCTCAATGGTCTAACTCTCAGCAAGTGCTCGCGGGTACGTTCCAAAAAGCGACCAGTACATCCTCACTTAACGAGGCTAAGTACAAGGTTTGGATGATCAACCGAAAAAACTCAGAAGCGCTCAGCTTTGTGGGTTCGCAAGTATTTAAAGTGACTGAGCCGGAGCCGCCAGTAGTAACTGTTGCTAAATACCGTGAATTTAAACCTGACATTTTTACGACGACAGTTGATGGTGGGGTGATTACCACCACGTCAGCTGAGTTTATTAACGGTGATTTAACTTTTTCAATCACCAGCAGTGATGGCTCTCAGGTGTCATACCCTTACACACAATCAGGCTCTGCTCAGTCTAAAAAGCGGATTGGTAAAGTTTTAAGTGTGGGGGCATCTGCCTTGTGGACCTCAAGAGATATTGAGTTAAAAGCTCAGTACACCGGGGACAAAACCGCGTTAGGAACTAAGAAGGTTGTTCTGGTCTAATCCCATCGGACACTTAATTTTGAGACAGTATGGTCAATAAATTAAGAGGTCTATATGAGTCTGAAGAAATCACATAAGAGTTATCCGCAGGCATTTAAAGATGAAGCCGTCTTGATGGTGCTAGAACAAGGTTATAGCGTTGCCGATGCGGCAAAGTCTCTTGGAGTTAGCACGAGCCTGCTTTACAACTGGAAGGAAAAACACGAAGCCCTGAAACAAGGTATCACCTTAGAAGAATCTGAGCGTGATGAGTTGAAACGATTGCGTAGAGAAAACAAAGAATTACGCATGGAGAAAGAAATTCTAAAAAAGGCAAGCGCCTTCTTTGCGAGAGAAATGAAGTAAGATTTCGTTTCATCAAACAGCAATCTAACCTGTTTCCTATAACACTGTTATGCCGAGTAATGAGTGTCAGTAAGTCAGGCTATTACGATTGGCATAAACGCCCTGCAAACGTGATAAGCCTTGAAACACTGAAGCTTTATCGCCTTGTTAGACAGCTATTTAAGCAAAGTCGAGGCAGCTTAGGAAATCGTGAAATGGTGAAGAAATTGCGCAAGGAAGGCTACCAGGTTGGTCGCTATCTCGTTCGTAAAATTATGCACCGCCTTCGACTCAAAGCAACCCAGCGACGCGCTTACAAGGTGACGACACAGCGAAAACACTCAGATGCAGTGGCAGATAACCTGCTAAACATGAACTTTAACCCCGTATCGGCTAATGAGGTTTGGGCGGGTGACGTGACCTATTTAAAGACGGGTGAGGGCTGGATGTATTTAGCTGTGGTGATGGATTTATATTCACGCCGGATTGTGGGATGGCACATAGACAAACGCATGACCACGGATTTGATATCTAAGGCATTAATAAAAGCCTACAACCTGCGCCAACCGGCCAGAGGGCTGGTATTTCACAGTGACCGAGGCTCGCAATATACCAGTAAGCAATTCGGTAGGCTGCTATTGAGCTATGGTATCCGAGCCAGCATGGGTGATGTGGGAGCGTGTTGGGATAATGCCGTTGTTGAGCGATTCTTTGGCAGCTTAAAACACGATTGGATTTTTAAAGTTAATCAACCAACAAGGGAGTTTATGAAGCAAGATGTGACTGCTTACATGAAATATTACAACTTGGAGCGACTCCATTCTGCTAATGGTGATCTGTCACCTGTAGAGTTTGAAAATTCTCAACTAAAAGTGTCCAGTTTGGGTTGACCAGTACAGGTTAAAGTTCTGACTGTGCCAGCTAACACTATTGTAGCGAAGCTAGAAACCCCCGAGGTACTTCAAAACACTCAGTCTACGATCACTGCTAAAGTGAGTATTGGCTCTCTGGACTTCTTAACTCGAAAAATGACTTACGATAAAGATACTATGGGTGATTGGTCTGCAGTCATTGCATTGGAGTCGCGAAACAAAGAAGGTACTAGCTATCAAAACCTAACAGATCCATTAAAGCTTAACAGTGAAGGTGTGGCATCTGCGGAAATCCCATTAAAGGACTTTTCTATTGGCAGTTCTCGCTTAGTGGCTCTTGTGACTGTGGATAGTAAACTGGCTGATTACCAAAAAACGATTAAGAGTAATTCTGCATTTTTCCAGATTTATAAAGGTGAGGCTATTGACGGAGATATCCAGATAAAGCGCATGGCGAGTAAAGCGCCATTCGCGGCTCAACTGCTATACGTACCTAATACACTAGATGACCGTCGTGCTAAAGGCGACGTGACTTGGGAAATGTCGAAAGATAGTGGCGGTACGTGGGAAGAAATTGCCACTAACAAAGACTTTGTTCAAATCCTGTTATCGACAAAAGGGATCTACCAATTTAGAGCGCAGATTGCGAACAAATACAGTGGAATTAGAACAACCACTGATTTTCAAGAGGTGTTGGTGTACGAGCAACCTGATCTGAAGATTGAAGGGGTTAGTGCATTGCATAGTGGTGAAACTGGTGAGTACAAACTTCTGGATAATGACGAATCTATCGACTTGACTTCAACGGAGGTCCAATGGTCTTTAGATGGTGTGAACTGGGTTAATGGAGATGATAGTTTAACATTAACAATGGACAACGATACTCGCTATAACGTTTATGCTCGCGCTGCTTACGTGAATACTGAGCTGGCTGGTGATGCTAGATTCTCGAAGGCTACTAAGATTGTACGAGCTGCACGATTACAACCTGTGAGAATGTCGTTGCCAGTAATCAAGGCGATGGAAGAAGGTGTACCCTACACACTAGATGTGACAACTACCTTAGCTGATACTGCCGCAGGTACTCCAATCATTACAGAATGGACTTTGCCGGACGGTACTAAAACTCTATCACCATCTATTACTTACACCCCAACAGCGGCAGATGTCACTAATAAGCTGGTTACACTTCAAGTCAGAGCATGGGCAGAGGGGTATCAGGCAGAGACAGAAAACCTGAAACGGTTAACGCCTGCTGCATGGAGATATACTTTCCCATCTTTTGAGATCATCAGCAAAACGAACAGTAGTTATGCCCCAACTTCTGGTTCAATGTTGATTAACACACCGACAGATCTCCCTCCTTACTATTCAGGAGTGACTTTCTCAGTAGAATGGAAAATCCCTGAGACATTTGAAGTGGTTCGTAAGTCAGATAAGCAAGTGGTTTTCAATGTGACGAAAGCGGGAACCGAGAATGTTCAAGCTACGGTCACCGATAACAGAGGAAACGCTAAGGTGATTTCAAGCTATATCGGCACAAACCAAGCGCCGGAGCCCCAGTTGAGCATTGAGCCACGTTATAGCAACACTATGATGCGCGAGCCATTAACCGTGATAGCAAACTTGTCAGGCAAAATGGGACATCCATTAGACAGAATCAACACGGTTAGTTGGTATCTAGATGGCAAGCTGGTGGAGCCTACCAATCTGAGGGTGATGGTAAGTGGTGTTGAAGCGGGTGTTCACAAACTAAAAGCGGTTATGACATCCGTATTCAACATCCAACGGGAGTACGAAATGGAAATCCCCGTTGCCAAAAACGTAGAACCCAAATGTAACGTGAAGGAAAGCAATTATTCCAACATTCTCCGACTCGATCTGATATGTACTGACGAAGATGGTAAGATGGCGAAATACGAGTGGAACATTAACGGTGAAGTATCACCCTACATTGGCTCTTATATTTACGTAAGTAAGTCAACTGGTTATAGTGCTGTGATTATCGCTAGAGGCGTGGATGACTCTGGCGCTTACTCAAATTCAATTGAGAAAAGCTACTCTTATTAATTCGTTTTGATCCTGTTGAGAATCCCGCCCCCTCGGCGGGATTTTTTTGGAACGGTGAAATCGGCGCATAAAAAAACCGAGGTGGTTGAGGCCTCGGTAAAGTGGGTAGCAAAGGAAAAGGTGAAATCAGCTTTAGGCGGTAGCTCGTTGTTTTGCCAAGGTATGCACTAAAAGGCTTGAAATTTCAGACAGTGAATCGTTAGCACCAACTTGAGTATCGATTTCAATTTGTTGATAGTAACCCAAGACGCATGTGTCATCATGCTTGCTCGTGCTGTTAAAGAAACAAAATGTCGGGTCTAAGTAGTAATCACTACGTTTCAACCATCGATGCTCAAGCGCAATGGCGTCATCCCCGATAGCGATAATGACGATACCCTGAACGATGGCATCAGCCCCTAAAATTGAATGTGTTCTACAGCAATTTACAAAACTCTTTCCACACTCAATATGTGTAGATATGCGTTCTAACTCGTCAAGAGACAAGCCAGTAATACTAATCGGTTTAAGTGTAGAGACATCAACTCCCAGTTGATTCCTAATCAATTCTAAATCGTTTGCAGTAGATTCCATCATCGCACTCGTTCTTGCTGATCTGCTCGCTGTCTAGTAATATACATGAACTTTGTGTTTAAATAAATGTGTATTATGTTCAAGTTCGACAAAGCTAACTGGCGTCATACTTACTTATTTCCGTTCTGCATTGCAGCTGTCATCGCAGCGGCGGTGACGTGGTTCAGTCATGGCTACAAATTGATCTTCGTGTTTAACAGCGATAAGTGCATCCCTGGCTCAGTGTTCGTCGTTGATACACAACAAAAACAGGTGAATACGGGTGAGCTAGTGATGTTCAAATCCCATCAGACGGACATTCTTCCGGCGGGGATTAACATCATAAAGCTGGTGGCAGGTGTGCAAGGGGATCGTGTCGAGGTGGGCCAATTTAGCGTGTCCAACAATAGCCACAAATTTCCGGCGCCCATCGACTCAGCGGCGAAGGCACTAAACATCGACACTAGAACGCTAACAGGTACTCGGACCGTCGAAAAAGACAGGCTTTTTGTGCTAGGCACATTAGCTGGCAGTTATGACAGTCGATTTTTTGGTCCCATCAAAACTCAACAGGTGATTGGTCGTGCATACCTCATTATCTAATAAGCAGTCACTCGTTAGTGCGTTCGCGGCGATTACATTGTCAGTTATCAACTTTAATGCGGTATCGGCCGATGATAACCAGCAGTTCATTTTGGATGCTAAGCGCCAAATGGATGAAGTGCGCAGCCAAATCGAGGCTATGAGACAGAACAATACCCAGCAGCCCCAAGGTGGCCTCCCCGCTGCTTGGGGGCAGCAATCTTACATTTCACAAGCACAAATGCTCACCCAGCAGGCCGATGCGATCAGGCATCAAGTGCTGCCAAAGCCAGAACCTGTCACGCCTGTTGTGCAGCAAGAGATAGCCGCAAACGGAGAGGTATTCATTTTCGCTTCATTCGGTATGCCAGCATACACGCTGAAATCAGCGCTGAGAGCAGCATCTCAAAGCCAAGTTAAAACAACAGTCGTATTTAGAGGACTGAAAGATGAATCTGAAAGTCTGCGTGATGCCTCCAACGCCATTCATAGAGCGATAGATGAAGCAGATTTAGATGTGACTCCAAGAGTTATCATCGACCCTCGTTTGTTTAATACCTATGCAGTCGAAGTAGCGCCAACAATGGTGTATCGCAACGGTGGCAAAGTGGTTACCGCGACAGGGCTACAGTCATTAGAAGATTTCGTTAAGCAGTCCGAAGGCTTGTTGCAAAGCGGCTCGCTCGGGAAGTTGTCAGACACTTACGATATTACTGAGATGGACATGCTCGAACTTATCCAACAGAAGCTCAAAAAAGTAGATTGGGAAGAGAAAAAGCACGAGGCCGTTAGCCGATTCGTTAACCGTAAAGAGGTTCAGTTGACAGAGAGCCTTAAAGACGAGGATGTGCGTTACAAAATTGACCCGCGTGTTCGCTTTACCCAAGACCAAACAACGCCGGATGGCCAGTATTTTGCCAAGGCCGGTGATGTTGTAGATCCTACGGCATTACTCCAAATGGAAACCCGCTTATTCATGATTGACCCAACCAGTGAGCGTCAGCTGGCGTGGATGAATGATGTACTTTCCGTGACTGAGCACAAGCAAGTTTACGTGCTGCTATCAGCTCTGCCAGCCGGTAGCGATTTAACCGAATTTAACCAGTTGCAGACAAAACTAGGCCGTCGCTTGTACTTGATGCAACCGACGATGGTGTCTCGTTTTCAGCTTGAGCATTTACCCGCATTAGTTGATTTGTTTAAGGGAGAAATCCGCGTCACTGAGATTGGTCAACGAACTCTGAGTAATGCGGGATTACCGACACTATTAGTAGCTCCAAATGGCGGTGCCAAATGATGAAGAAGTTCGCAAAAGTAGCAGTTTTTCTGGCTTCCATGATGTCCGTAAATGTGAGTGCGAACAGTATGCCGGACTCGGTTTGCCCCGATGCTGGCTATTTCTCAAACCTGATTAACTCCTTTTGCTGGTCATGTACGCTACCTTTTAATCTCGCCGGATTCTCGGACAATGTGCCTAAAGGGGCTAATTCGAGTCGTTTATGCTCATGTTCGGATGCTCTGGGTGTGCCGGAGCTTGGGGTATCTCTGGGTTACTGGTCACCTGATCATTTAGTTGAAGTCTCTGCAACGCCATGGTGCAGTCCAACGCTAGGTGGAACCTTGCTACAAAATGACATGACGATGCGGGGGAGGGCATCCAACCCTGATACTCAATCTGCCGAAACGGTATCGTTCTTACATTACAACTACATCATCAATCCGGTTTTCAAGATGTTAGGTCTTTTCTTGTTGCCTGAGTGCGACACATCCCCTGGTTACTTTGACCTCGATATTGCGTACATGTCAATTCTCGATGTCACCTACGAAAACTCGGCGCTATCATTTCTGTTCACTCCTGACGCAATTCCTATTGCGAATCCTGTTGGCCGCGCCATTTGTGTTGCCGATGGGATGATCACTGCTAGTAGCGGCAGTGCTAACGAGGCACTGTGGTTCTGCGCTGGTTTAGATGGTCCCTTGTATCCATTAACCGGCTTTATTGGGGCCGACAATGATTTTATCCGCAATACTCAGTTAATCACGACTCGTTCACTTGCTGCGCTACATCGCAGGGGGTTAGCGCGAAAAACTTACGGTAAAGAGGCGATGTGTAACGCCGAGTACAGTCCAATGATCCCTAAGGCGCAGTACAAAATTTCTATGATGTATCCGTCTCCTGAAGCGAATCCTGCTGCAGCATCAGCCGTGAAACCCACGAAGGCTTTTAACATTGAGGATCTACAAAATCCTGAAACTGGCAATAACGACAACAGCGAAGATAAAAATAAATCAACCCTAGATGGTTCATGGGATGAATGTTGTCACCCTCTCGGTTGGCCTACGATTTGGTGGGGTTCAGGTAGAAAGTCTCCTGGTAATGGAAAAGACCAACACGCGGTTTATTCAATTTTCAGATACACCGATTGCTGTGTGAGGGTTCAATAACAATGGAAGATAAACTGGTTACGTGGTGGGAAAAGGCAATCTCTTACGGAATAGGAAGCATTTACTTATTCAATATTTTAACTATGAGTTTTCTGGCGCTATTTCTCACAAGTAGCCCTGCATTTGCAGATCTCCCATTGCCAGTATCTCTTCAGTATTCCTGCCCAACAGGGTGGAGCTTTTCAAATGGCACTTGTGTTAAGTACACCTATGCAGCGCCAGTAGTGACATGCCCTACAGCTGGTTATTCCGTCACCACTGTTGATGGCTTACAAACATGCGCCAAAAATGAGTCCCGGACAACGATTAACAGTTGCCCCACTGGGACTAACTGGCTCGATATCCAGCAATCGTGGAATTATCAAGACCCACTGTATCCCAATTATTGCTCTGCAAGGCAAAGCGCATCCTCATTAGCGAATTGCCCCAGTGGGTACACGACATATAGCAATGGGATCTGTTTTAAGCTACAAACTCCATTGGGAAAAACGTGTCCAAATGAGGGCGGAGCCTCTGAAAAGGTTGAGCAAATCTGTCCCCAGACCTATGTAGACCTCGGACTCTGTAAAAAAGACGAGACAGTCACTGTGTCACTGCCTGACCAAAGCTGGCAAAAGCAGAATGAATCTACTTGTAAGCGCACTCTTTACGAAGGTACGGTCTCCACCTGTCCAACGGGTCACACCCCTGCCGGTGATGACAACTGTGTGAAAGTGCAAACAACCCCGTCTACGGTAAGCTGTCCGTCCGGCTATTACCAAGATGGCGGTCAGTGTTCACCTGGGACGGCCCCGAGCTGCCCAGCAGGAACGTCGTATAAGAATGGCTCATGCGTGAGCACGTCAGGTACAGTAACCAGCTGCCCAGCAGGAAAAGAGTTAGATCCCTACAGCAATACCTGTATTACGGCGAAGGGAAACTTATCAGATCCTGATTACTTTATGCAGATGGGCCGCGATTTTGGCAAATCCGCGGTAGGCGCCATTGAGCTGCCAGGAGGTACAACTAACAATATTAAGCTTAATTACCGGAATGTTGGTCAAACAGATATGACCACATCTAATATGACCAATGCTGATATGCTCGGGCTTGACTCCAATAACGGTTACAACGTATCTGCAACAGGTACTTATCAGGACGAAAAGGCGCAACAAAAATCGATTAAAGAGGCCGTTGAGCGAAACACGGCTTATGGAAAGTCAGAGCCCGTTGTTGGGGCAAATCAAGATGAAACGAATGATGCGCAAGATCATAGTGCCAATGCTTATCTAACCTTGCTTGATGCTCAAAACAAGAACCCGCCACACACTATTGGAAAGGATGCTTCATTCCTTAAATCTGGATCACAGGAGCAGCAAAATATTCTTAATGGTAATGGCGGTCAATTCTTTGGTGACTGTACCGCGTCTACCGTTACTAAGACCACGGTAGATGACTCCCTCGTACAGAGTACAACGCAGGAGTGTTTTAAGCCCAACCGCAACAACCTATCAAGTTGTAATAGGGAGCGGGTGTTAACTCCGCCCGATGAAAACAAAATATTTGGCTCTGGCTACGGTTTGTGTGGAAAGAGGTGTATTAGCGTAACTATAGGACAAGAAGGGGATAATTATCTGACGGATTATCCCGATGGTACTTGTAAGAGGTATACAGAAAAGAAAGCGTTTCGCCTTGCAGATGACGTCAATATTGTATCGGCAACCATTGGTAAAACGATGTATGACGATTGGTACAGACTGTCGCTTAACGGCGTATCCCTGCGTGAATCTAGTAAACTACCTGAAGATGGGGCAAGCTGTGGTGAATTGAAAAACACATGGCATAAAAATCCTGAAGATATTACCACTACCGTTAAGGCGGCGCTGGCTAAAAGCCGAACCTTGTCATTTGAACAAATTGTAGCGGTTAAAGACGTTGGTGAAGGCTATGCCACAATCACGATTAATACTGATAAAGACCTAATAGCAAATTGGGAAGAAGAAATTATCGAGAGCCCTGAAGGATGCGAGGCTTCGTTGTCAACGCCTGACAGTTTTTGTACGGCTTCTGATTGGAAATGCGATGCTCGGTTAGATTCAGAGTTAATCAACAACGGTGGTGTTCTGAATCTATCGGATATTGAAGGAGCTCCGGGTGTTCAGGCAGTTTCCGGGCCAAATGACGTAGTATTAATGGTTATGCGTAGGGATTTTGAACCAAGTTTGGCAAATGGGACTAATTCAAACTGCGGTAACATAGTTGGCACCACTGACTCCGAGGGCGATAATAAAAACGATGACGGTCTATGGGTGTGTAAAGAAGGCATCGGATTCCAAACCCACAGTATCTATAGTGGCCCAGGAATGTACGGGACAGAGTTTGTAAACGTCTTACCCAAGAGGAACAAATGGTCTGTCTTTGCTGTAAAAATTAACAATGGTCTGACATCTCGGTTTTACAATGAAAATGGTCAGATATTTAACGCTAAGCAGATGTATGGTGGAAGCTTTGACTCATTAAAGCAGCGTCGAATTATCATTGGTCGAGGGAATACCTCACAGGATTGGACCAAACGTGCGAATGCGCCACTCTATCTGGCTCATTGGGAAGTGCTTCGTGATATTACCTCGGATCAACAAGTGCTCGACGCACTAGAAAAAACCAAGGATATGTTTGCACTGGTCAACTTAGACCCCTTATATGAGGGTGATGATGGTCTTACCCCTTGCATGTACGCACATATGGAAGATTATGTGTGTGATCCTCTCAAGGGAAATCGATTACCGCTTAATGGTGGTTCAGTTGGTTATTCTGACATTCGCACAATGGGTGACCAATGTACCCAGTACACTTCAGATGAAAAGTGCAGTATTGAATCCTCTACGTGTGCGGAAGGTTGGCTAGATTCAGCAACGAATACCTGTTTTGGTTGGGATGTCACGTATCGCTGCGAAAGCGGTTCGGTCATAACTAAAACCGAAACCGTGGAGAATAATACTTGTTTCACTGATGCATCTTGCGTTGATGGAAATTGCGAGACAAAAGCTAAAGAGACCAATACAGACTTTGTTCAAACCGCTGCGATGTACGCGGCGATTAACGAGTTAGATAATGGTTCGTCGTGTACCGACCCAACTAATCCAGATACATGCCAGGTTTTCGTGGGCAGTGTCGAACAATGTAGCTGGGATCAACTCAAGGTGAACGATTGCTGCTCTACCAAAGGCACGGATACCACGTCTAACTTGTTCAAACTTTCATTGATGACCTTTCAGGCAGGGCAAAATGCGGTATCCAGTGAGAACGCGTGGGTGAATGAGTATTTAGGCGGGGAATATGCCAAAAAAGGCTGGAACATGGTAAAAAGTGGTTGGAATGATGCTGTTGATTGGGTATCTGACACAACCAAACCAGCGACAGAGGCCGCGCAGGGCGCATGGGATTATCTTAGTAAATCTTTTTCATCTGAAGCCACGGCAACAGCGGGTAACGCAACAACCACAGTTTCAGGGGAAGCGGGTGCCGTTGTCACAGATTTTTTCTCCGATTTGGCGACCTCAATTGATACGGTAAAAACAGAAATCTATCAATGGGTTTACGATGTGATGCCAGAGGCAATGCAAGAAGCGATTCTAGCTGGCGCCGAAGCGCTTGGGGTTGAGATGGCTGGGGAGGAAGCAGGTGCTCAAGCGATGGAAGGGATTGCCAGCAACCTCATCGCAGCACTTTCTTTCGTTATGATGCTTTACACCATCTATAACATGCTGAAATTGCTTTATACGATATTGACGGCCTGTGATGACGAAGAGCTAAAAATGGGTACAGAGCTGAAAGAACGAAAGTGTTTCTTTGTCCGTAAGGTTCCTTGTAAAAAGACATTAGGGATATGTACCGACAAGGCCCATAACGAGTATTGTTGTTTCAAGAGTACCTTGGCCAGAATAATTATGGAGCAAGTAATTGTTCAGTTAGGTCAAAATCCGGTGTCATGGCATGACAACGAAACGTGTCGCGGATTGACTCTAGACGAGTTAGCAAATATCGACTTGGGTAAAGTGGATTTCAGCGAATGGGTAGGGTTGATGACTGAATCAGGTATGTTCCCTGAACCAGACATGGAAAAGACGGGTAAAGATGCTGTGGTTAACCGAGAAGCTCGAGATAGTGCCGATGACAGGATTAAAAATCAGTTAGGGGTTGACACTGGTGTTAAAGTTCAAGAAGCGTTCCAGAACGCATCACCTGCGACTAACTTAGATTGTTCAGGTTTCCCAAGACCGCCGAGCTGTCCTGTATAAAAACAAAGGCCGTTACAGCGTTTATTGTAACGGCCTTTTTGTTAGGCTTTAGGTTTGATGAATAAATGGGTCTGTTTTTTATTCAGGTCGATTACCTGCTGATATTTTGCTCTCAAATTATCAGCATCGGGGCAGTCTCTATTCGCAACAGCATCCACCGGAGGCACATATAGGTAAGTTGGATAAGTGGTCGAGATAGCATTTAACTTATCTAGCAGCACGAGCTCTCCGCAAGTGCTCACTGACGTTGTAATTACTAAATAGTCTCCAACATCAAATGATTGATCAAATAAGGAAGATGCCTGTTCAGCATTTAATGATGTCGCTGGGGTGGCGACGCCATAAGTTAACCATGCCCAACCTGCTTCTTTCTTGTTTGGCGCTAACTGGGCTTTAGAATCCTTAACAAACATTGGGTGAGTCATTTTGCTCCCAATTTTTACACTTCCGATCTTATATTCAGTTCCAACATCTTTGCCTAAATAGTCGGCTAATTGCTGAGAATGTCCTACCAAATCTGCGGCAGGAATCACTTGAATAAGGTTAAACTTTGCTAAAGGCTTTTTGTTCGTGGTTCCGAGAAAGAACAAGCCTGCATTCATTAAACCGCCACTTAATCCACTGCCACCGAATGCGCCAATACCAGCAGTGCCTGCAGCCATATTCATCGCCATGACAGAGCCTGAAGCACCATTAACCTTTTGCCAATCTTCCGCAGATAGTTCAGTGTCTTGAGTGTTTTTATCGCCTCCAGCTGCTTTTAGCACTTTTAGAGCAAACGAATCGTCTGATTGAATAGCTAATTGATCGAATGACTTTGTTTCAGCAGCACTTGCTGTCCCTGATACAAATACTGAACTAGCGACTAATGCTGATAATGCGATGATTGATTTTTTCATGTCGAACTCCTGCCTGAATTACCAACAATGTTAACACAGGCCTAATACTTGGCAAATTTCTTGAAATATAAGAAGAGTGGTTAAAAGGTTGATTGTTTAGCTTACGAAACTTATCATTCACGCAACACATAAATTTAATGGCGAAGTTTAAATGGGCTCAACAAAAGATCAGGGGTTAGTCATCGAACGTGACGACAATACCCTTGTTTGTGCATTACCTGGAAGCGGCAAAACCTATGTTTTGGTAGAGCTGACTAAGCGTTTACTGTCCAGAGATGGCGCCTATTCTGTCCATTTACTCACCTTCACGGATGCGGCTCGTGTTGAGCTCACTGAGCGAATGCTTCACGCCCTTACCCCACGAGCTATGGAACGGGTAACTATCAGTACCTTTCATTCAACTGCGTTAGCGATGACTCGCGGCAAACTTAATCGCCGGTTATTAATGGCCAATGAGTTAATGCTGTTCGTTAAGTCGGTGCTCAATGAAGCTGACCATTTAGACCTCATTGATAAGTTCAGATTTAAGGTGCCGGACGTTGTTAGGCTGTTTGATGAAATGGGCCGAAGCCAAGACCTGTCAAAAGAGTATAGTGACACAGAAGTTGCTTTGTACGAGCTTTACAAAGATATGCTTATTAAGCAGGGCAAGACGGATTTTAACGTCGTATGCCAACTGTCCGTGAGCTGGCTGGCGCAAAGGGAAATCCCCCCTGTGTCGGCTACGCATATTCTGGTAGACGAATTTCAAGATACCGATGCACTGCAATACATGTGGCTACGAGAACACGCGCTGCTTGGTAAAAAGCTGGTGGTCGTTGGTGATGACGATCAAGCTATCTACTCGTTCAGGGGTGGTCAAGGATACGACAATATGGTGGCCTTTCAGTCAGAGTTTAACGCAGATGCTTACGTGCTGAGAGACTGCTTTAGATGCTCAAAGGAAATCCTGAATCGAGCGGGGATGCTGATTAAGTTCAATAACCCCGATAGGATTGATAAGCCGATGAATGCGGTTAGGGAAGAGCAAGGGACTGTCAAAATCATTAAGTCTGGCACGATGGATAACCAGCTTAACAGGATTTTAGATGCGGTGAGCAAAGAGCCTCATACGTGGGCAGTAATTGCGAGGAACAATGCCATCCTTGACCGCGTTGAAACGGTTATTCAGGGTCATGGCATTGAGTACAATCGACGCGGCGGTAAGTCGTTTTTTGATGGCGTTGCACCCTACAGCTTGATTCAAATTGCCTCTGTGATTTCAGGCAAACATGATGACCATACCCTACATCGGGCTTTGGCGGCTTTGTCAGTGCCAGAGGCGGAAACGGCAAGAATTATAGGTTTATGCCGGACGGCGAAAACGACCTTTGGCGGCCTTAAACATGCGGAGATTGGTCATCATGCTGACCTGCAAAAGTTCCACTCATTAGCTGAAGGCTGGCATGACATACCAGCAGGGCGTGAGGATGCGAAGCGAACCTACATGCAATCTATCGTTAAATTGTTAGTCATACACCTCGATAAGCGCGACCAAAAACATGCTCAAGTCGTCGGTGATGTCATTGCTGGACGTCACTGGGAGAGCCTGGGCGAAAGTATTGCGCAACTGAAGTCTTCGTTAGACAGCAAAAAGCGCAAAGACCAATCAGAAGAGGCCGCACCTAAGCTGTCATTGATCACTATGCACTCTTCAAAAGGTTTGCAGTTCGACAACGTGTGGATAGTGGGGAGCGACACAGGAACCATCCCGAGCAAAGAGGCGTTAGCAGGGGGTAAGATAGCGGAAGAACGTCGATTAATGTATGTGGCCATGACTCGCGCTATCTCGTCGCTCACTATGAGTTACACCAGTGAGCCCAGTGAGTTTCTGTACGAGGTTAACAATGAAAGGGTTGTAGAGCTGGAGTCTGGATATGAAGACGATGACGACGATTTTGACGCCGCATAAGGTGGATAAGTCTAATTGTTGTAACACCGATAAACACAGATTGACAAGCTTACGAAATTAAAATAATGTGTAAGCAGGCGGATGACCTTCGCCTTTCTAAGTGTTCTACTTTTCAGTAGGCATTCTTTTCAGGGCCATGATGTACACACCTGTTCATGGCTTTCGTATCGGTGGCTTTAGCTATTTCTGATTTACCTCCAGTTTCACTAGGAAATAACGATTTCCTAGTGCAATTGCGCAACCGAACCTCCCACCTAAACGTCTGGCTCGCTGAATATCAGCTTTCCATTTCTTTACGAAAAATCTATCACTGAAAAATTCAGTTAGATAGATTCGGCGTTTAGTTCAAAAGGTGTTGCTACGCAGCAACCAAAAGTCTCCGTTAGCCTCGGACTCAGACTCAATTCAGATTAGCGACCTGAAACCAGATGTTTAGATTTTCTAAATATCTTCCCTTGTGGGTGAATATTCCCCCACAGGGATTGTTCACCCAATTTTTAATTATTGGAGTGAACTATGAATAGTATTTTTTCGGCCGAGAGTGTTCTGCATCAGATCACCCTTAATCAAAAAATCACACTTTGTGACGCTGAAGGCGAGATTCAAACTGCTTCAGCTCAGATTGCCTTGCTTAACGATTCTCCGTTTCGTGATGTCAATTCAAAAATTCAAAAAAACGCCAAATTCCATGCTGATTTAGCTGGTGAGTTGTGTGGGACCCTTTATTTATCTGCGGCTGAATCTTTGAAATCAGAGATGGTTGCGACATTTAAAGAACTAATGAATCGACTCCCTTTAGAGCTTCAAGACAGTTTTACGTATGCCTTGCTTGACTCTGGCGCACGTACACGCTTGGCCAAACGGAATCTATTCAACTTGTTACATTGATTAACAAACCTACCTTTTTGGGGTGATGAATTGCCCTAAAAGGCGTTCTCACCCCTTTTCTTTTTTATTTTATTAAAACTGGAGTGAGACTATGGACGCTATCGTATTTGCGGCAATCTTTATGGGTTTTATGACTATCTATCTGTTTTTAGTTAGACCTGTATTAGAGAGATTGGGCCTAGTTTGGTAATGCCAAATTAACCACTGTAAATCGACATCACTTAAGCGTCCTCTAGGACTGTTTATGGGGTGTCACTAATGCTCTTTCGCAATAGACAGCACTAGCGACACTCTATAAACAGGAATTTTACTTATGTCTACACTATCTGCGATTTTCTACTCTGATCTGAATGTGCTCGTTACCGCGTCTGAAAAATGTGTTGCTATTACATCAAGCAAGGTTGGTTTTGATGTGAGCAGCAGTGATCATGGCGAACTGGCTGAGCGTTTATCAGTTTGGGCAAAATCTCAAAACATTCTGTCACCAGAGGAAACTCTAGGTGTTATCTAACCGGCTAGTAAGACCGTCTTACGGACGTGTCAGCCAATCAGTGCCGGTGCTGATTGGCACAACTAACCAAAGTGGGTTTTTTCAAGCCTATTTTGCTTAGTACCACTCCATGCTTCCTCACAACAACTCCCAATTAAGCGCTGAACATCAGTATTCCAATCGCCTACGCGAAACTGGAATTTAATTGCCGAGTTGTTGTTTGGTTGTGGTGCGTCTACTAGAGCATCTAGTTTGACCATCACAATCTCCCGAAAGGGCGCTTTGATGCTGCGTTAAGCATTTTTTCCCTTGTGGGTTCTGCCCACTAAAGGGCCGTACCCGCAACTTATTTATTTGGAGTGGGTATGGCTAAAAAATATCAAACCCGCGAGAAATCGTTGGGTGAATTAGGCATTCATGAATCTGTTGATTGGAGCGCTGAACAATGTCGCGCTTTTTGGGACGGAATCATTTCTGCAAATCTGGAGTTACTGAGAGATTCGGTGACTGAAGCGGAAGACATTCTTGACTGGGTGTTTTCAGAGCAGTTTCTAGTTGCTTGTCGTTATGCTGGTTTAGATTGTGATTTACTGAGGGATGGTGTCTTAGACGTCGTTGACCCAGTTGAAATCGTCAATGCCAGAATAAAGCTCAACAACGAAACTTGGTCTAAAAAACGCACTAAGCAGCAATCGCAATTGCGAAATGGCGAAGGCGTTTGGCAGACTATTTCTTGGGGCGAATCATTGGCACTATTTTGAGTCAGTATCGCTCCAGCATATCCAATTGCATCAGTAGAATCCGAGCCATAAAACGCTAACGGAGTTTGACTGCTGCAGCTGGTGAACAAATCAATTTATTAACCCTTGGGGTGAGTTTTGTCCCCCCGGGGCAGACTCACCCTTTTTTTATGCCTAACGGGCATATTTGGAGTGAGTCATGAAATTTAATACCGCAGGTAACATCGCTGCACGTCAGGCCAAAATTGCTTCATTGCAAGGCCAAAAAGGTCTCCATCTGTCTTTAGATTTCTCGTCCTTTTCGGGCAAGAAGTCAGAGAAATCATCAAAGGTATTTGATGATCAAGGTGGGGACGTGTCAGAAGTCACAGAGAAGCCTCGTAAGTTCTTGGTTGATAAATCAGCCCTCAAATTCGTCAGTAAATATTACATGAGAGCTAAGCGACTCATGGATACTGCTGGCATTCCTGTTTGGGGTGGGTGGTTAGTCCCTGAGAGTGAGTTCGATACCTTAAAAATTCGCTTTGAAGCAATTCAGCGTGCTTTTAATGAGGAAGCAGAAGCCTTCGTGAAAGATTACGAAGAGCTGCTGGATAACCAGTGTGCGGCACATCCTGAAGCGGCAAGATTCATTCGCCGTGATGCGCCTACTGTCAGTGACGTGGAATCACGCTTCTATATGAGCATGAGCCCACCAATGTCTATCGTTATCGGTTCTATGTCCGATGATGAATCGGCTGCTGCTGATACTCACTTGGATAAAAAGCTGCTTCAAGAATTTGCGGATTTGTCAGAGGATGTGTTGAATAAGATTGGTCGCGGCGACGTGATTGGTCAAAAGGCAATTTCATTCCTTGCTGATATGGAAGCAAAGGCGGCGAACTTCAGTTTTCTTTCTGATACTTGGGTCGGACTTGCGGCATGTCTCAATGAGATGCGCAACTCGTTCCCTAAGAATGGGCAACTGGATAGCAAATCGTTAGGTTTGTTACGGCTGTTACTAACGTCATTAAGCAACAAAACCGCGCTTGAAACTCTGTTAACGTCATACGACGAACTAGGCTTGGAAGCGATGGTTGAGCCTGAAATTGTTAACGAGCCTATGGCTGAGATTGATGAAGATGTCGCTCAGTTGCTACATGCGTTACGCGGATCCACAGAAGACAGTGGTGAAACGGAAGTTACAACGGCAAAAGTGACTGAAGAAGTGGAGCACTCGGAATTAAGTGCCGAGTTAGATGCCGCTTTTGCTGCGTTTTTTAATTAATTTTTAAACCCTTGGGGGTGAGTTTTGTCCCCATGGGGCAGACTCACCCTTTTATTTTAATGCCTTACGGGCATTTCTAAAATTTTGGAGTGAGTTATGTCTATTAAAGCTAAACAAGTATCCGGTGCAACAGTATTCCCATTATGCCCAACTTTAAGCGGTAAAATGGTCGCTGTTTTTGAAGGTATGGCTAACGTGCCAAAAGTGAACCCCAAGTACAGACCAAACGAGCGTAATTTGCTCATTGCGCTGACTTGGATGTTCGGAAAGAGTCGTAACATGTCACTGGCTTGTTATGGCGAAACAGGTACGGGTAAAACGGAGTTTGTCGCGTTTCTTGCGGCTTCTCTTGGCTTATCTCTGCACCGAGTATCCGTGAGTGAAACCATGCGCCCCGAAACGCTGAAGGGCAACATTGGTATCAAAAATGGTGAAACCGTTTTTGAAGAGAGCGTGGTGGTCAAAGCGTATCGCGAAGGCGGTATTCTGTTGCTGGACGAGCTGGATAAAGGCTCATTCGACCTGCTAGCTAGTCTTCACCCAATCCTCGAGGGCAAACCTCTTGCGATTGAGAAAACTGGCGAGGTGGTAAATCCTCACCCGCTCTTTAGAGTAATTGCAACGTGTCAGACCCCAGGTATAGCCGACATGTCTGGCCGTTACGGTTCTATTTCATCCGATATGGACGAGGCGGTTAAACGTCGCTTCCTTTGGATTGGCTTTGAATATCCAGCAATTTCTGTGGATACAGATATTCTCGGTGATATGACTAAGCTGTCTTATCGTATTCGTCTTGCGATGGCGAAATTTGCCAAAACGGTACGTGATGCGATGAACACCGATGCTGTCAACGGCAATTCTCAGCACTGCATTCAATCAGCACTATCAACTCGTGTTTTAGTTGATTGGGCGGTAATGTGGGAGTTGTTGCCTGACTTCACGATGCAGGAGGTGTTTGAGATTGTGTTTACAGCCGCTTCAACTCCTGAAGAGCGTCTAGCGCTTAATGAGTTGGGCAAGCTGCATTTAGCTGAAATGTTTACGCAATCGCTAACAGCTGCGAATGCTTAATTTAACCCTTGGGGGTGAGTACGCCCCCAAGGGCTTTCTCACCCCATTTTTTTGTACCTTACGGGTGCAATTGGAGTGAGAAATGAAAAGAAATACTGAACAAGCGTCATTCTCGATGCTGTCGAATGCGTTAACTCGCAAAGGCGTTAACGTCACGATTGCTGGTGGCAGTTCTTACACCAACGGTAAAAGAATTGTCATTGGGGTTGGCCCGTGGGATCAGATGGTTTGCTCGTTACTTCACGAGTCGGCCCATCTCAATCACACCAACTTCAGTGCAATCGGAAACGTCATGCAGCAGACCAGTACAGCGTTGAAAAACGCAATCAACGTGCTTGAGGACATAAGAATCGACTTGCGCAATATCAGGGAATTTCCTGGCGCAATACAGTCTTATCAATCAAGCCGAAGAATATTGGTAGACATCATTACCAAGCGTGAGTTTACAAACTGTCTCGACGACATTTTGTATTACGTACTTCTAGTCGGAAACCTTGAAAACGGGATTACTGCGATCAAACCAGCATTAGCTGGATTTGATTGGGTAACACTGGAGCTTGATAAGTTGTGTTTGAAATACGCACAGCTTGCACAAACGGCGAAAGACACCTTAGAAGTGCGTGAGTTGGCAGAAAACCTTCTGTTAGAGCTTGCGGCAATGCAACAGGCTAATCAGCAAGAAGCTGAAGGTGAAGCTGAAGGTGAAGCTGAAGGTGAAGCTGAAGGTGAAGCTGAAGGTGAAGGTGAAGCTGAAGCTGAAGCTGAAGCTGAAGCTGAAGCTGAAGCTGAAGCTGAAGCTGAAGGTGATGCTGAAGGTGAAGCTGAAGGTGAAGCTGAAGGTGATGCTGAAGGTGATGCTGAAGGTGATGCTGAAGGTGATGCTGAAGGTGATGCTGAAGGTGATGCTGAAGGTGATGCTGAAGGTAAAAGCAACGGCAATACTAGCGGGAAGGCTCTTAGCAATAGCAAAGGGTTCAATGAAATCGATTTGGAGCAATCCTTCGAGGACTTGGACGTTGGCAAACTGTTAGAGGCTCACCGATATCAGCAAGATATGAGTAACTATTCTCGTGTTCCTGAACCAATCAAAGTCGTTCCTTACACAGTGCAAGAGTTGCTGCGTGGTAATCCAAGCAATGTTTTCCCTGCGGCAAATCTGCAGGTGAATGGCGCTGTCGCCAATGCTGTTAAGGTCATGTTCCGACAACGAAACATGAAATTATCCGGCGTGACACAGTTTGGGGAGTTAGACGAGGATCGGTTGGTCGATGCTTTTCTGGGGAATCCTGGCGCTAAAAATATCCGTCGTGATATTGCGGCAAACCTTTCAGTTGGTGTGTTGCTTGATGCTTCAGGTTCTATGGGGTATCCGTGGGACGACACATACCGCTCTTATGTAGCAACAAAGGCGGCAATGGCAATGACACAGGCTCTTGAAAAACAGAGTGGTGTTTTGACGTCATTATCGTTGTTTGGTGATTTTTATCTGGAGCTAAAAGGTTTTGCTCTGAAGAAGACACCTTCGGTTTTGCCATATGTAGAGCTCGGCGGCACAAGTACTGGAAGTGCGATGATGGAAATGGGCAGCAAGCTCATTTTACAGTCATCGCAAAAAAAGGTGATGTTTGTGATTACCGATGGTCAACCGGACGTTCCGCAGGAAGTGGTTGGTTCTCTCGATTGGTTAGCTCAGCATGGCGTTGTGGTTTTGCCTGTCATCATTGGTCAGGTGGACGTAAGGTTTACTGGTTTTAAAGACCTTAAAGTAGCCTGTATCGACCACGTCAACGAGTTACCGAAACAGTTAATGCAGTTGCTTAAGCAACACATTTAACACTTTAAATCCCTAGAGGGGCGTACTTCCCCTCTAGGGAGAAGTGCGCCATTTAGCGCATGAATACGCAGTTTGATTGCTTCCCTGCAATCGCTCTCTCTGTGTGTTCGTCCTAGATTTCCCTCGGGGGATCTTTGATGCGTTCTCTAGTTAGTGGGTATCAAAGATCCCCTGAGTAAAGGAGCATTTATGGACGCAATACAAAAAATCCAAGCTATTCGGTCTAGCGTTAATCCGTTAGATATTTACGGCAAAATTCCGGCGCTCAGCGAAGCGCTACGCAAGAAACCATCTCAAGTACCTGATCCTCGGACGGGGAGTGGGACAACCGTGTTTCGAATTGCATCCAATGGTTCAACTTACCTCAACGGGGTTGGTTACATGGATGTGATAGATACGGTGGCATACGTACTTGATCTACCGAAGATGAAGGCCTGCGATGAAATCAGTCGTTTGGCTAATCTGAAATTAGATTCTGAGTACGTGGCATCGGGTTCTAGCAAACCTGCCGAGTACACATTACCTCCGGAAGATGTTGCAAAACGTACCGAGTCATTACGCAAGGTGTGGTCAAAATCCGTTCACGCAATGGAAGCTGATTATGTGAAGGCTTATCTGTCTAAACGCGGTTTAGATGTATCTGACTTACCCAATACACTGCGCGGAATTAAATCGTGTCTGAACGTCAGCAATGTCGATGGGAAATTGGTGAAAAGCTGGACTCCAGCGATGTTAGGCGTTTATTTCGATAAAGAAGGCAAGCCCCTGACATTGCACCGGATCTACCTGACACCCGAAGGTAATAAGGCCAATGTGGAAGACGTAAAAAAAATTATGTCGCCACCAGGTGATATAAGAGGTGGAGCTATCCGCCTTGATTATCATCCTGGGGAACACTTGGCTGTTGCTGAAGGCATTGAGACTGCTCTGGCAGTGCGAGAGATGTCCGGTTTACCGACGTGGGCGTGTTACAGCGATAGATTGTTAGAAGCTGTTCACATTCCATCGAGTGTAAAACGAGTCAGCATTTTTGCTGATAAAGACGTTTCTGGCGCAGGTCAGGCGGCAGCGGAAAATCTCAGGAAGCGGTTAGAATCGCATGGTGTTGAGGCTCGGGTATTTTTCCCCAAGCAAGCAATACCAGCGGGTTCGAAAGGCATTGATTGGCTTGATGAATACAATCAACTATCAAAACCGACAGCGGCTTGAGTCGTAAATGAATACCTTACAAAAGGTGTTCATTTTAAAGTGGATTAATAACAGTCTACTTTGAGATGAACACCTAAATACCACACACAGCGAGGGCGAAAGCCCTCAATGGGAAGCCCTCACTCTATAAACTAATGGAGTGAATATGAGTCAAAACGGCTTTCCAAACTGCCCAACGAACTACGTTGATGAAGTGAGCTTTTTCCTTGAGTTTCAGCCGAAACCGAGCAAGAAATCTACAGGAGAAGAAATCCACATCAACGGAAAAAACTACCTGCACCCCAGCGTGAAAAAGGAGGAATCCTGTAGCGTATGGCGGTTCATTGAGACAGACGGTGAGCGAATGATCACAAGCTCTCACACCGATTGCGGTGAAGTGCTTGGATACGTTCTTAGCCGGAAGTCACCCCCCGCAGGTATCACTATCAGGGTTCCCTTTGATAGTTAATTCCAAAGCCCTGCCAACGCGGGGCCGTTACCGAGTGGCCAACTTTGATGACTACTCGGTAACGGCCTCAGTGCTAACCGAGCAACCCTTCCAACCTTGTTTAAGACCGTCGTAAATCGACTACTTTAAATACAGTTGGATTTTGCATGACTAATGTACTTGATGATTCTTGTACTGCGGTCATGTATTGGCGAAAGCCCGTCGAACCTACGTTAAGGTCTAACAATGCTTTAAGTACCGCTTAAAGCCAACCCCCTTGAGGTGTGCATAGCCTCAAGGCCTGCGCACCATTTTACTTTTTTACTAATTAATTTTTAGGAGTGAGTTATGGGCGCAGGTCATTTTTGTCTAGCAAACGCAAGTACCGTACATATCGAATTACCATTTGATGAAGCTTGGGAACCTTGGGAGTTGCACGACGAGACTCAGTGGTTTATTGAGAACGTAAAAAAGACAGTTCAGTCTCTTTTACCGAAATCATTCACTGAGCCAACATTTAATGTTCGCACTAGAGATGGAGAAATTATCGCTGAAAACGGCTTTTATAAAGTGCTGTTAACCAGCTGGTGTAGCTACATCGCTATCAGCGTACAAATCAAAGAAGCGAATTGGTCAGAACCTTGGGAATTTAATCCTTTGGCTCTTTTCCATCATGCTTCTGCAAGTACAAAACTTTTCGATGAGTTAAGTGAGCAATATGAATTCCGAATCGCGACAAGCGCTTGGACTTCTGGTGCTTACATTCGAGAAGCCGCATAAATATAAATCAACATAGATTAACCATCCCTAGGGAATTTTGCCCTAGGGCGGATTCCCTTTAATTAACTTTATAGGTATCCGCTATGAAAAAATTCATTTGTGATGGTGAGAACTCAGCAAGGGTGATTGATGCCACTTCACTGAAAATGGCTCAAGAATCTTTTGAGTTAGCTAATTATGTTTAGTTGTTCCACAGGAGAATATTCATGTTACAACAGAACGTGCTACGATGCTCAAGTAAACTTTTTATACGAGTATCTAACATGCCATCAATCACAATTCGATTTGATGATCGTGACACTCTTCTTGCAGAATTGGAGGCCAAAGCTTCTCAGCTCGGTATTACAACTGAGCAATTGGTTCTACGTTTCGTTTCAGCAGGAATGCAGAGTGACTGTTCGCCATCGATCGCAGGAGAGTCCATTGAGGATTTCTTAGCGAGAAATGGGGTATTCAGCAAACCATAATTCAATCAAATTATTTCCTACAACTAGGTCGAGGTTCCTATGAGTAACCCTACGGCCCTAGTTGGGGTCATTCTATTTGCCTGGTTCCCTTCGGATGAACATCCTAATCGGCCAGGCCCCAAATTCCGTCCTGTTTTAGTTGTTGATGCAGACCCGTCTGGTACACAGTTGCGCTTGGCTTACGGCACAAGTCAACGAGTGGACGAAAACCACCGGGGAGAGCTCACTTTTAGAAGTCACGAGATGGAAAAATTAGACAAAGATACAAAATTTTGCCTCGGAAGAACTCGCTGGGTTCCTGTGACACCGGAATACTTTGTCAAAGATGGCAAACAAGTGATCATCGGTACCATACCTAAAAATCGCGTTAGAGACCTCTATTTGCGAGTACAGGAAGTGCTGTAACCTTATCGAATTTGATTTTTAAACCCTTGGGGGTGAGTTTTGTCCCCATGGGGCAGACTCACCCTTTTATTTTAATGCCTTACGGGCATTTCTAAAATTTTGGAGTGAGTCATGCAATTACAGAAAATCAGTTTCAAAGAAGCAAAACAACTTGTGGCTTTGACGGCACCACATTTGGACGTATTGATAAACCAAAAGCGTCAAACAATCGTGCTGTTTTACAAGGGGATGGAAGACATCCTTTATGTAAAAGGGTCTCAAGTCATCGTTGTAGATGATATAGAAAACCTGACAGGTTTTGGATTAGTTAATTCAATCCAGAACCTGAACAACATCATAATGAGAGCAGACTTTGATGATTACATATCCCTTATGAATTGGGCATCTTCGGAGCATCTTCAAGATGCAGAGAAGGTGGTCAATCAAGACAGGATATTGGAGTTTCATCAGAATGCCTCCCGCACTGCATTATTAGCCGCTTCGATTTATGAAAATCTTAAATTGATTCAAGCCGAAATGCGTAAATTCGAAACAACAATGGTTTGACACCTTTCAAGCGAGCCCAGCGCCGCTTAGTGAAAGAGCCTTTGTAGTCGATATTTAACCCCCAAGGGTACACAAGTGCCTTTGGGCTGCGTGTACCTTTAATCAGTAGTGAGGACACGCTATGAGTAAATTAGAAGGTGGCAGTAAAAGCGAGATTATAGATCGTCGAGAGCAGCGTTTTTTTGCGATTCTCGATGCTTCTTTTTTAATAACTGGGCTTTTTGGATATGTACTGCTTTTTAATGCAACCAAAGAGGATTTAATCGTTTTAATTGGGGTCGTTAATTCGTATGTGCTATTGAATCAGCTTGTTAAGGCAAGTTTCAACTTCAATTACATCCTCAAAGTGGCAGTTATATCTATCGTCTTTAGCGCGATATACCGCTTTTTAGCTTCACTAGCAATTTAACCTAGACAGTTAATGCTGCCATTGCAGCTTAACATCAAAATTTAACCCTTGGGGTGAGTAATGTCCCCTAGGGCCATAGCTCACCCTTTTTTGTTTTATGCCTTACGGGCATTTATGGAGTGAGTCACATGGCAACAATCATTAATACTAAAATTGGAGATTCCAAAGGCCGCGCTCGCGTGTGGGTCGAGGGTTCCAAGCTATCACGAGAAGGGTGGGATGCAGGTCGAAATTACACTATTCACGCAAACGGAAATGAAATCCGCTTAGCGGCAGATGAACAGGGTAAGTACACCGTAAGCCGTCGCAGTAAAAACGGTAATATCACACCCATTATCGATTTAACCTGTAAAGCGATTACAGAGGTTTTTGAAGGCATTAGCAAACTCAGAGTGTTGATTAAAGCAGGGGTAATCATTATCTCAGCGCATCATCAATCTGAGCGGGTTAAGAGTCGGGAATCACGATTAATGTCACGCCTGCAAAATGGTGAGTCATTGAAAGTGGCCTCGTTATTCCATGGCGGTGGCGTGTTAGATAAGGCTGTCCATCATGGATTAGAGTCGGCGGGGATCTCCAGCAAAATAGCTGTCGCTGTTGAGCTAGAGTCCCAGTACCTCGATTCGAGCCTGACCAACAATCCAGAGTTGTGGGATAGCAGTTCTATTGTGATTGAGTCTCCGGTTCAAGATGTGAACTTGCAGCAATGCAATATGGAGGTCGATGTGCTAGTAGGGGGTATCCCTTGCGTCGGTGCATCAAAAAGCGGTCGAAGTAAACTGAAGCTCCAGTTCGCAGAATCTCACGATTCGGCAGGCGCTTTGTTCTTCTCGTTTCTTCAGTTCGCGCAAGTGTTAAATCCGGCGATTATCTTGATAGAAAATGTGGTCGAATACGCCAATACTTCATCAATGACAGTCATCAGGTCTGTGCTGGGTTCGTTGGGGTACAACCTCCACGAAACCACATTAGATGGTGGCCGCTGGGTTTTAGAACGTCGTAAACGCTTAGCCGTTGTCGCTGTGTCGTCGGGAATTGATGTGTCAGAGTTTGACATCGATTCACTAACGCCATCTTGCTTTCCAGAGCCCAGTCTAGGGCATATTTTGGAGGCGGTGTCGGACGACAGCGACAGGTACAAGCCGTTTGATTATCTAGCAGCGAAGGAAGATCGCGATAAAGCGGCAGGTAAGGGGTTTGCTCGTCAGTTATTGACAGCAGATTCCGATGGCTGTGGTGTGATAGGCAAGGACTACGCGAAATGCCGTAGCACTGAGCCATTCATCATCAATCCAGTTGACTCCGCGTTATCAAGATTGTTCACACCGGTTGAGCATTGCCGCGTGAAGGGGATCCCCGTTGAAGTCATTCAGGGATTGTCTGACACACTGGCGCATCAAATCCTTGGGCAATCGGTGATATACCCTGCTTTTAAAGACTTGATGCAATCAGTAGGAACAACGCTTTTAACCAATACCGTTAATACTGCAGTTGCAGCTTAACATCAAAATTTAACCCTTGGGGGAGAGTTTGCCCCTCCGGGCCATAACTCCCCCTTTTTTTGTTTATGCCTTACGGGCATTTTTTAAATTTGGAGTGAGATATGGAAAATTTAGTAGTAGGTGCCTGGGAAACAAGCACTAAAAAAATCGTGGCCTATGCCACTTTACAGGGGATTGAAATTGACCGTCGCCCTAAGCTCTATGTTTATCACATTGGTTTATATGAGATAAAACAATCAGGCGACGTGAGACTTGCAGCTGTTGAGACCGTGAAACTCGAAGGGAACCTACTTCCGTTTGAGATTCAGGATGAACTAGAACTCATGAATTTGTGCTTCTGGGGCTTCCGTATTGCGAAAGCAAAACCAACGTCATTGAAGTCAATTAGCCGTGATGACATCGGGCTTATTGAGTTCTGCTATGCGATGTCTTCGAAACCTCAAGCAATGCCATTGCCACTCACTGAAGAAGTTAGCTGGAACGGGATTGTGAGCTTCGGTCAAAACGCAGGAAGATTAGCACATGCTTAATAACTCTCATGCAAACAAGAAAACGTCATTGTTAAACATTAACGAGCTGAATGAGTCGTTAAAAAATATCGATGGCGACCTGTATTGGTTCAGAAAAACAGGTCAGAAATACATCTCAAGTAAGGAGATTGCTCAGAAACGATGGTTACGCCGACTCATTAAGAAGCGTATCCAAAAGGGCAGAGCAAAACCGGAGTTAAGTATGTATGGGTCTACGATGGTCAGAGATTTCTGGCCGTTCGGCGGCTCATTAAACTTTGAGTCCTCACTTAAGAGTGGATGGGAGCGGGAGTATTGCGACGAGTACCAAGGATTATGGGTTAACCCTCAATCTCTCATGTTATGCACTTACACCGAAGGGGACGTGGTTTACGTCAACGCCCCTGACGAGCTTACGTACCAATCGGAATACAACCGGCACATCTGTTTCATCAACGATCTTTAGTCACGATTAATAACTATCGGGTAAGACCTTACCCGACGGGTGTGGCTTACTTTAAAAGGAGCAAGTCATGCTTATATCAATTGAGTCAGATAATAACTCCACTCTTCTTTTGCAGCTTGAAGTTAAAGGTATTTCTGTTTTTACTGAATGCCGAAGCGGTTACTGCGGGGCTTGCAGCACCAAATTAGTTAATGGAGTTGTAAGCTATAAAGAAGAGCCAGTTAGCGTCAAAGCCGGTCATGTGCTTGTGTGTTGTGCAATAGCACATACTGACGTGACCTTAGAAGTTTAATTTCTATTACCCCTTGGGTGAGCAATCACCCTTGTGGGTTGCTCACTCTTAATCCATTCGGAGTGAGTTATGCAAGTAGATAAAGTTATTCGATTAACAGAGGAAGACGAAGGTGGTATGGGGATTGTTCGAATGTGCAATTATAACATCGTCAGTAGTCCTTCTCGCCGTCAAGTGCTTACTAAGCGATTTATGCGTAAAAAGCCAGTTACGATCCAAAACCTCGACAATGGGTTCTGGATCCTGCGCTATGCAATGGGTAATTCGGGAAATCTTTCACTAACGAAGAATCAGATAGCGATAGATTACGACGGGATTCAGCAGTTGGGATTAAAGCTGCATACTAATCCTGTCAATTTAAAGGTGACTGATTCGACGCAGTTAGAGATTTTCAAACATTTTTGGGATCATCAAGACTTAAACATTCGTATTTCTATGCGAATGGGCGCAATAGGTCTTGTTCTTGGCACCATAGGTTTTGCAATCTCGATAATCTCGATTTTTTAACTTAACAATGTAAAACGGTTACGCCGTTACAAAGACCCTAGGGTGAAACGACCCTAGGGCGTTCACCCATTTAAATTTTGGAGTGAGCACCATGAATTACGAATCAGAAATTAATACTGTTTTCGCTTCTATGACATCTGAATCGAATCGATTAAACCTGCCGATTGTCTATAAAGATGATTTAAAGGTCGATCTCGAAACGCTTACAAGGTTTGCTGACAAAGGTATCAAGCAGTTCTTGTGGCAGCTGCGCGAAGGCGGTTCGGTGTTAATCCCTGTGGGACTTGGCGTAAACCCTGTATATGTGAGCTTTTGGCACAATGCAGGTTACCCCACAAGCCCTTATTTAATCTCAATTGATGACGGGAAATCATCGATAGAACCGATCTCAATTGAAAAAATGCTTAATATTGTTCACCGGAAACCGCACGGTCAGTTGGAGGATATTATTAAGCGTGGATGCGATTTAAATATCTGGGGACTATGGAACACTCCCAGTTTTGAATCGTTTTCAGTGGCAGGTTGGCTCGATTATTTTCAGTATGCAGGCAATAAACTGATGGTGGATTTAATCAAGCAAGATCTGCACTAAAGTGTAAAACGACGTTGGAATGCTACGGCATCCCTTCGTCGTTTTTTTTTGGATTTTTTGGCTAGTTAATTTGAATAAACGGTCTTTAACGCGGCTCTTGCCATCGAAAACCAACCCGCAAAGGCGCTGGTGGCGGGTGACATTTTAAATGCACGATTGACCTTGAATAAGCGATTAAACGCGAGGCCTGCGCCGACTTCTGCCAACGACAAACTGCAGCGGTGGAATCGGTGGAGCACATCTTCTACTTCATCCACTGAAATAACCCCCGTTAACAGCAGATTGCTATTATCACTGTACACGGCGGCAAACCCTTCCAGTTCCGCATTGTGCGCAACGTGATATTGCTCAGGCTTGCTCATGGCATCAATGTTAGCTGTAGTGAACTCTTCCCCTTTGGAAATGGCTTTGACGCGGAATTCCCCAGCTTTATCCGATTTATACAACCGGTTGTAGCCTCGAGCAGTGAGTATTGGGTATGGCTCTGCAATGCCTGGTATTGAGACTAAGGCCAAGTCTGAATGGTGAGGGTGCAGGTTAATCTCTTCGTCAAATAGGAGCTTAATCAGTTGCTTTAAATGCTCTTTATTGACCTGTTCTGGCGCGAGACCAATTAATCTTAAATGTACCTCCAAGAACACCAAACGACTCGGCGCACTGTTGCAGCCTAACTCCACTGCCAATTCGGAAAATAGTGGGTGAATCGAAATGCGCGACATGCTTACCTCAAGATGTAAATTTGTTATGCGAACTTTATCTCACAGAAAATTTTTTCCGCAAATTTAGGAGCTCAGACCAAGTTTTAAAAAAAAATATATACCCAATTTTTTGTTATCCTGTATTATTCTCGTTATTGGGTAGATATTTTTGAGAAGCACGTCACCAAGTTTGTTAAAATAATATTATAACCAACTGATTTAACAAGATAATGCAGCAAAATTTGCCACGTTTTAGAACTGTGATGAAATGATTCTGGTCGTAAACTTTAACAAACAAGGAATTACTAGATGAAAACTCAACACAAATTAACAACCGTAGCATTATCTGTTTTAGCTCTGTCTGCTTGCAGCTCAAACCCTGTTTCTGATTATGTCGAAGCACAACAAGAGCTAGTAGAACAAAAAAATGAACAAATGAACGACGCTATTGAAGAGGCGCCTGAGTGGTTCTTAAACCCTCCTGCTTCGAATGGTGATGGCGTTTACGCGACGGCAATGGGCCGTGCTGATAACTTGATGGCCGCTCGCAATATTGCGAACTTAAATGCGGAATACGCGATTGCTAAGACAGTATCGCAGGAAGTTTCTGGTCGTGAGCGTCAAAACACTGAAGTGCGCAATGGTCGCACTAATCAGTTGAATGATGAAACAATTGTTAAGCTAGTAAATCGTGCAAAAGTCGTTGGCTATAACCACGTTAACACCCAAGTTCGCGTCGATAACGGGCTGTACGTAGTGTATATGCTGTTACACCTGCCTTACGACAAGCTGGAGCGTATGATTGAACTAAACGAGCGCAGCTTTGACGAGCGCTCGCAAAAGGCCTATTCAGAAGTTGAAGCGTTAGTGAAACCTTTTCCGACTGTGGGAAATGTGACAGCTGCGGAAGTTGTGACCCAATGAGATATGCTGCTCATGTGGGCCTAGGAGTGGGTTGTTGGGGCGTTTACGCTGCTATCGTCAACTCCTATGCCCCTGAGACAGTAATCGGTGTTGTAGATGCGTGTTTGATGTTACCCGTGGTGGCGATAGCGTCGTTATTACCTGACATAGATCATCCTGAGTCGAAATTGGGAAGAAGGATTAAACCAATATCAACGATTCTTTCGCTCTTCTCACATCGTGGTATCACTCACTCATTGTGGGCTGTTGGGCTAATGGTCTGGCTTTTAGCCAGCCATCAAGCTGACTCTATCGCATCGCAAGCCCTAGTCATTGGCTATTTAAGTCATTTACTTGGGGACGCGGTGACTCCGGCCGGAATTAGACCATTTTGGCCATTGGGTAGAGCGCAACGAATTGGGCTAAATCATGCAGTAGTAGCAAGTGTTGGTATTATTTTATTTTTAAGATGGATGTATTGAAGATGGGAAGTTCTGGTGCGCAAAACGTAGTGATGATGTTTAGAGCTCGCGAAGAGAAAACTCTCAGAGATTCAAGATTTTCTGAGATTGTTGATTCTGCGACGCCAAAAGATGTTAAAGCTATGATCACTGTTGTGTTGGAGCAACTACTGAATCGCTCAGTCGTTGTAATTCAGCACGACTCGCATCTTGAGTTTGTCGCCGGTGACACTAGATTAGAAGTCGGGGTTAACGGTAATTACTTCAACGATAAATTTTGGAACGATGAAAACCCTGCGGCTGAGCTACGTTTAGCGTTAATGTTTAGCTCGGATTCGGTGAAATGTACGCCGGAATGGAATGCAATGGTGAATTTCAAAGCTAAGCACATTCGTGATTCTATTCGTGTATCACTCGCCACTGGTGTCGTAACGTGCGCAAGTTGTGCTGATTTCTGGGGGGGGGCAAGTCTGCTAAAATTGAAATTTTTAATAACTAACTTAGTAAATAGCCTGCATCACATCACGTCTTCAGTCTAAATTATTTAATCTCTTACTTTCATTTAGCGCTCTAATTCTCTATTACTCCAAGTAAAGAAGTGCTTTTGCTTGTGGGTAATGGTCATCCAAGGACGATATTCAGTCCCCTTGTTCTGCGAAAGGCTGGTATAAATCTGCATTACATTTTGTAAGTATTGGATTTTTACCGTGGCAGTTTTAGAGTTGTAATGACCAACCGCCTCCCACACCGACTGACCTACGTTCAATTCTGACATACGGCGCAGCAATACGTCAGCGGCAGCAGCAACGCCTGTACACGTATCCTGGGCCACTTGACGCCAATCAGGGTAGCGCGACTTAAACCATGTCTCCGTATACTGAATCGTGTTGATTTGACCAACGCCCAGATCAAACGAACCATTCTTATTCTGAACAATCGCCCCACGTCTGCCGCCCTCAGCAACCAGTACCGCGAGTAATAAGTCTGGGTCGATAGGCCGAGCAGCTTTAGCAATACAAAACTCAAGTTCCAGCTGGGGTACTCGATAGCCATTACTTAAGTAAGAGTCGTTCAAATCTGCAATAGTTGACATATTGTTTGCCTTTAAAAAAGTGTGTAATATCGGCGAGTATAACACGAGATATTTATTAGAGAAGCATTCGAATGGCATTCAGCGGCGCAACGATTTTGGAATCATTGGTTAAGAATATTAAAGCCAACAAATTCAGTTTTTTAGATTCGCTTAATAACAAGCTAAAAAACAAATCGCTCGCGGATAACTCTCGCAAACGGAGAGGTCTTGATCCGGTAATAGTCTCCGTGGTGTCGGTATCTGCCCTTGCGTATTTTATGTATTCCGGCGGTGTCGATAGATTTATCTTGTGGTACAAACTGGCGAGTAATGCAGACAACGCGTTGTTAACTGATCCTGTCAATGTTTCTATTCGCTCACTCGACACATTGGCTGCAGCCAATCCTGTGGCCAAGTCGAATTTGACTGTGCAATTCGATGGGGTGACCACTTACCTTGCCGACGATACAAAATTTAAAATCAGCCTCGTGTTTACTGATTACCCTGACTGCGCTGTCGTTATTGACGGGTATATGGCTGAGACCACTGGCGGAATTAAAGAGGACAGCAAGGCTCACGTAAGCTGCTTATTCTACGAAAGAGAGTCAATTTTTGGCACTATTCCACTCACGAGCATTACCACTATACAGAAGCCAGGCCAAGACAATGAAGTGAACTCCGAACAACGTAATCAGCGTAAGTATCTCGTAGATGCAGAGCCCCTTCCCATGGCCAAAATGATAGGTTGGAACCAACTGACATCCTCCGAGAAAATCAAATTTGGCAGAGAGTAGTTAAGGAGTACCTATGCTGTCAGTTTTGCATATCAATGACCTTTACATCGTTTTAGAAAATCTAACGTCCAACCGAATCCCTGCGACCTATATCTCAGAATTTTTGCCGGAAGCGAAAATACCAGCAATTGTGTACCTAATTGACCGAGGACGACTGGTGAAATTATGTCGTGAAAGAGGTCAGATTGTGGGATTTGAAGCCTGTTCAGTCAGCCAGTTTTCATGGATGCACACCATGATCGCCGCGACAACCACAAATCAAGTGGCTTGTTTATAAAGAAATATTCCAAAAATTTGCCAGAAAAAAAGTGTGTGGCTTAATACTCATAACAGTAAAAACAAAGCGATTACGTTATGAAAGCGAGTCAGTACATACAGTTAGCTATAGCCAACAATCGGCAAGTGACCGTTCCTGAGATAAACATCGAAAAAATGCATATTCAGTATGTTATCGATGAATCGGGTTTTGACCTTCCCAGAGACCAGTTAGAAGCCTACATGCTCAGTGTTTACGCTGCGACAGGCTTGTCATGGAGCCCAGGTGAAAATCTGATGTATTTGGCGCTGAATGACGAAGGTCAGATTGAAACCAAACTGACCTATATCGGCGGTCTGGATTTAGCGCTGCAATCGGGTGAAATTCAAGCATATCAGGCATGGGCCATTCGAGAAGGGGACTCTATTCGAGTTTTTAACGACAGAATGCCACTGGTCAGCTTGGTTGGCTTATCACCTAAACGTGGCGAATTGCGTGGCGGTATTGCTTCAGCGCTATTGCCATCAGGCGAATACGTGTCCTTTGAGATTGACCAAATTGAACTGGAATCTGTAGCTGAGAACGGCTCAGAGGTTTGGCAATCAATCTACGTCGATGAAATGGTAAAGAAGCAAGCGCTTTGGCGCCTATTAAACCATGTCGCGATCACTGCATTTGACGGCTTTTATAACACCCTTACGGCGCATTGTGAGGCGTTAAGGCCAATCCGCAAAATTGAAGCACCGACCAAGAAAACAAAGTTTATGGCTGCTGGCGTGGTAGAAACATCAGCATGTCGTTTCGATGCACTATTTGACTAAACCAGAGGTTTTTATGAGTACCAGATACACCTCGGCAGATGCCGCACACTACGTTCAACATCTCTGTGTCGAATTTAATACTGCATACCCTAATAACAATTTTCCGTACTCGGAGCTAAACATTTTATTTGCTCAGTTGCAGCGCCTGTTAATGCTCAATCCATCCCAAATTGGCTGGGTAAATATTCATAGCGTTTTTGATGTCATGACTGAGTTGACACAAGCACAAATCAGCCTCAATCCGAACCGCAAGCAGGCATCTATTCTGTTAGGGGCTTACTACGATAGTGGTTGGTTAGGGGTGCAACTGTGCTGGACATACCGTGGTTACCGTGACGCGGCGGCAAAGGCGGGGATCATCCGTTCTGCACGACCTGTGATTGTGTATGAAGCCGATGATTTTCAGTGGATTGACTCTTTTACTCCACCTCGCCACCAATATGACCCATTTAGCAAGAATCGTGGAAATATCCGCGGTGCCTATTGTGTAGCAGAGCTCGCTGGTGGCGGTGTGTGCGTAACACATTTCACCTTTGATGATCTCATGACGACCTTTGAACATCGTCAGGTGGCCACAAGAGCTTGGAATGAATTTTTTGTAGGGATGATCTTAGCTAAAACAGTGAGACTTTCCGAAAAAGCATGGTCAGAAGCGGCTTAAGAGGCGAAAAATGGAATTACAAGTAAAGCCGACAACCCGTTTAAAAACACCCTTCACGATTGCGTCTAACGTGACATCGACTTTCACCGTTGAGGCGTATGTTGAACATGACTCGATAACCATTGCCACTAATTCGGTGAATCAAGGCGTGAAAGCGCTGGAAGTGATCTCGCGTGACGACAACTCCGTGTGGGAGGTCATTCAAAATCGATTCGCGGTGTGGACTCAGCATTATATCCAGTTAGGGGCTTACTTCTTACAAGAAGGGACGTTGCCGCTGCCAGCGACCAAAGCGAGTGAGCAATTAGAGATCCTGAAGTCAGTGCCGGAAATCTGTGCCGGTGATTGGATTGTAGAGAGCGGAACTAGCCAGATTTTTACGCTGGTTAAAGAGCAGGGCAAGGTGAGTGTATTAACCACGCATCACTGTGAGAGCTTCCATGTTTGCACAAAATTGATTGCGTGGTTTGTGGGCCAAGAGCAATTCACGTCTGCGATGTTTGAGGAATCAAATAGTGGTTATCTCATTTTGGACGTGGCAGAGGACGGGGAGCCGTTAATGCCCGAGTTAACCCCAAGTCTGAATGCTCGTAAAGCAGCTGCAGGGCGTTCACTCGCTGCACTACGTCATTTGCCCTCGGTTGATATTCGGGTGCCGGTGATGGCTCCTTTGCCAAATATCGAAGTGCTGGCCAAGATGCCGACAGCCTATGAAGTGCTGAGCAAAGTTAGCGCCTTACAGCGCAGAGTCGTGGCGATAGGGACTGTGGTGAAATCGAACCAGACAAAAGAGATTATGGGGAACACATTACAGGGGTTGGCGGGTTTAAGAGCCTCTGGTTTGTACGATGTGGAGCTTATTCTAAAAGGTAAAAAATTGCTTCGTTGGAAGTATCTGTCAGAGTGATTGGACATCAAGAGAGGTCAACGTGAACGCAAAGCAAGTCAAAGTGTATATGGGACAGCATCAGCCATTTGCGAGCCAATTCCCGCTAACGCTAGGCAGTGGAAAGATTGTCAGTGAGTTTAAGATGGAGTGTAAGTGTGGTGAAGAATTTAAAGACGAATTAGTCAGGGGCAGTATTAATCTCGTAGAGAGTGACATTCTCTATCGTGGAATCGGTATCTGCGATTCATGCCACAAAATCGTGTGCCTAAGCGGCACGGCTACCATGAAGGGGGATGATTTTGAGCTTGAGCCGGACCCATTTGTTGTTCAATCATTGTTTAACCAATAAGGCGCCTAGTATGACCAGGCTGAGTTCACTCGCATTACTTATGCTTTCCTTGTCCATTACTAACGGTTTGGCTGCGGCCGACCTGAAGTATCACCGTGAAGATTACCCGCATTGGAGCGATCTGGATGGCAATGGTCTCAATACGCGCCACGACTTACTCGCAACCCAATCCACGGTTAAACCAAGTTTTAGCCGTGATGGTAAAATCGTGACTCGTGGAAGATGGGTGTCACCTTGGACGGGGCAAATCTATCTCGATGCCTTTGCGCTCGATGTGGATCACACTGTACCGCTTGGCTATGCCCATGCCCGAGGCGCTAAATATTGGGATTGCTATCAGCGTGAGATGTTCGCAAACGATGTGAGAAATTTGCAGGTAGTCGAAAAGGGTTTGAATAAAGAAAAAGGGGCGGCGGGGATCACAGAGTGGTTACCGCCCACCAATCAGTGTCAGTATATCTTGCGATTTCACCGGATCATGAAAACGTATCATCTAAAATATTTCACTAAAGAAGAACCACGGGCGCTGGCGCTGGTAGCTCAGTGTCAAAGGGGGTAAACGTGGTCAAACTTGTTGGAGAGTAATACTTTTCACCAAGTTAAGTTTGATACTGAGTATTAAAGGATCATACTGAAAGGCAGCGCTCACATCGCTGTACTGCCTTTTCTAAATCGTTTATGTCGGGTGGACGACACTTGTTACCAAGTGCCGTCTCCCTAAGAACCGTACGTGCAACTTTCACTGCATACGGCTCAAGCCTCCACAAAAGCATCGTTTGATACCCAGCAACTTATAAAGCAGTCAGAGCAGGTTCGTTCCAAGAGTTGCGAGCTAGCCTTTTGGACTTTCTCTTCACCAAGTATTCTTGGTATTGAGGGTCAAATGGCGTTGCAGAACTTCGGATTTTCACATGTCTCTCGATAGGCACTTTGGCTATTTGGAAGAGATTGAACTGGCAATCCATACCCAAGAACTTCTGCCAACCGTGAAATTGCCACTGGCCTTTTCGATTGACGAAGTATTTAAGGGCTATCCAAGTTTTTGATTTGGTTGGATGACGCCTTTTGGCCCAGTGCCATAACGCATGGAATAGCTTGTGGCTTACATATCCGAACACCTGTTTCGCGACGCAGTGTCGATAGTAATTCGACCATCCCCTAAGTTTCGGATTTATCAGTTTGATAAGATCGTTCACGGGTAGGGTTACGTGCTTTTTGATGAGTCCTCGCAGATGACTTAAGAACATCAACGTATTGGATTTACTCGGTTTAATGAGCAGTTTTCCTTTGTACTTCCTATGGTTAAAACCTAAGAAGTCAAAGCCATCGTTGATGTGAGTGATATGCGTTTTCTCTTCGGATAGTGTTAAGCCTCTTTCTGCTAAGAAGTCAGTAATCAACGGTTTGATATCGTTCTCCAGCACTTCCTTTGAAGCACAAGTGACGACGAAATCGTCGGCGTACCCAATAAAGTTGGCTCTAGTCCCCTTTTTGAGGGCGGTGGATTTTATGTGCTGCTCAAGACCTGCAAGAGTTATTAACATCAAGGAGGGGGATATAACTCCTCCTTGTGGCGTGCCCTCGTCAGTACGATAAAACAGCCCTTTATCCATAAAACCAGACTTTAACCATTGCTCCAACATCCGCTTATCTACGGCGATGTTATCAAGAAGCCATTGATGACCGATCTTGTCAAAACAGGCTTTGATATCACCTTCGAGTACCCATTGGGCTGATTTCTTTTGAGCCAAACACTTAAAGCACTGATCGACAGCGTCAGCAGTACTGCGGTTTGGTCTAAATCCATAGCTGTTAGGGTCGGCAAGTGTTTCTGACACGGGCTCGAGTGCAAGAAGGTGGAGTGCTTGTTGCGCTCTGTCTATCATGCACGGGATACCCAGCGGTCGAAGCTTGCCATTCTTTTTTGGGATGTAAATACGCTTGAGCGGCTTAGCTATGTATGCCTTTCTGCTCAATTGATTGACGGCTTTCATGCGGCGTGCATCTGTGTTCCAGATGATGCCGTCTATTCCAGGCGTTTTACTGCCTTTGTTTTTCGACACTCGTTTAACAGCAAGGAGTTTTGCTGAGCGCGAGTGCGTCAGTAACCATTGCAAGGCTTTTACCTTGCCGTGCTCACCTTCTTTTGTTGCCTTTGCGATACGCATCTGAAGCTTTAATACATGCGACTCTACGGATTTCCAGTCGATTGACTGCCATTGAGCACTGTCAGGAGAGGCACTAATCTCTTTTGAAATCATCATTTGCGTTTCTCCTTGGATAAAGTCCTTCAAATTCTCTCGCAACGGGAGACCAGTCGGAAGTGGGCTCACTTTCGTGCCAGACAGTTGTCTGTATCTGCATCATTACAATGCAGCCTTTGCTTTCTCCAACATCCTATACCTGCACCGCCATCGGCTATATTGGCTTTCCCAGAGGGAGCGATACAGGCTTACCGTGTTCCGTATGTCGCGCAATGTCAGGTTAGATGCCCGCTATGGTGCGGAGAGTACAATGATCACGAAAGAGCATGGGACAATCTCTTTCCGACTCTCGTGCCTTTTGGCTACAGCGTGTTAACCACTTCCGCTGTTTCATCGCATAACGCACCTTACGCGGATTCACTTACATTCATCATACTGACTACCTAGCACTCACCCGATTTGTGGTTATCAGGAGGATCATCCCCTCGCGGTTCATATCCCGATTGGTCAAAGACCAATCTTCGTTACATTGTCAGAGCCGCTACTTTATTCAGGCTCCTAGGTTCATCTGGTGATACAGATGGTTCACTCGTTAAGCGGTGAACAGCGCTTCATACGACTTCACGTCGCACGCCCCAAAACGTGTTAACGTAATTACTCTATAGGTCGGCTTTGAGCGAAAAGCAGAAATTTCTCTCCGCATCATAGTACTCATGCGAAAGTATGCTTTGCTTGATAGAGCGGACATTAACGCCTGAAGTTGGACGGACTTTTAACCGCAAAATGGCATGTGTCTCAACCACAGTGTCCAGCATCCATTCGTCGAGTTGATTGTCACTCGGATCGTGCTTCTCAGTAAGGCAAGCTAACTTTTTACTACAACAATCATCTTCAAAGCGATCTGCTTCTATTGATTTCCGTAGATCACGCAATTAAGTTGGATTGACAATGTTAGGGGGCGCTAATTTGTCCTTGCTCTGTAGATTAAATATGACTATTCATATCGACATAAGCTCAATGCAACTTGAAAGTTTTGCTTTTTGAGCTTAGAGTGATTTTTAATAAGTTTCTAATTTACTGGTTGGCTCAACTTGTTTTAAAAACACGGCGCGCTGGTGCGACTGTTTCATAATGAGCGAGTCCTACAGGCAAATCAGTTGCTGGATTGTTTCTGAATTTGATGTTGGTTTTCCATCTAAATTATCGGCCCTAACCTTTTTTATATCAATCGGAACCTCCTGAGCATTAAATGAAGTCACTTATCTCTGTTCCCAAATTTTCATTACGCAGTTGGTTAATGTCATTATGGCTACCGTTAGGGTTATTAGTTATTGGCTACTTTGTGGCAACATCCATGGTAGATCAGCAACAACAAACCCAAGCAAAGCGAATTAGTGATGCGGTTACTGTCAGGTTAAATCTAATTGCAGCAGGGGTTCAGGAAAAGGTCACGCTGTATCAATATGGTTTGCGCGGCATCCGTGCTGCAGTAATGTTGCTATCCCCTGAGCATTTTGATTACAACGATATGCAGGCCTATACGCAAGTGCGAGACTATAAAAGGGAGTTTCCAGGGGCTCGTGGTTTTGGTTTAATCATCAAAGTTGAACCAAACCAAACTGCGGCATTTCTAGACCGGATGGCTGCCGAGCGACCAAGCTACAACTTCCAAATCAGGCAGCTTACGCCACACCAAGATAGCCTTTTTGTGATCACCTATATTGAACCTGAGCAAAACAACCGAGAGGCCGTGGGGGTTGATATTGGTTCCGAAGCAATGCGCCGCAAGGCAGCATTAGATGCGGCGTTCAATAACGATGTGAGGTTAACAGCGCCCATTACCTTAGTACAAGCAAATGAGCGAGCTCAACAGGGTTTTTTAATATTAATGCCGGTATATAAAACAACAACCGTGCCACAAGATAGTCGGCAACGGCTTGAACATTTATTTGGCTGGAGTTACGCCCCAATCCTGATTAACGAAGTCCTTAATTCAGTTGCAGGTCTGGAAAACGATGTCTTTCTGCAAATCAGTGACATTACCGAACAAACGCCAATCGAGTTCTTCAGCCAAGAAGTGAAAGACACTTACGACGCTGCTCTACAACATAAATTAAATCTCTCTGTATTTGGCCGCCAATGGCAGCTGTCGCTTACGCCAACCAATCGCTTTATTAATGAACTGCAACTGCGCTCTGGCACCAGCTTATTTTTTGAAGTAATGGCAGTCAGTACCATCCTGGCCTTTGGCGTGTATCTACTGCAACTTATGTTAATGCGCAGAAGTCAGTTAATCCGTCATATGCAGGAGCTGGCAAGTATTGCAGAGCAAACTTTACTAAAAGCGAATGCTGAGCTTGAACAGCAGGTCGCACTGCGAACGGCGGAGATTTCACGTGTTAATATCTTGCAGCACAGTATTCTTAGCAGCGCGGGCTACGCCATTATCGCTACCGATGAAGAAGGCATTATTACGGCCTTTAATCCAGCAGCAGAAAAACTCTTAGGCTATCGCGCAGAGGAGGTCCTTTTCCAACAAACCCCGTCTATTTTTCATCTGCCCGCAGAAGTGGAGCACCATGCCGCTAAGCTGACCACTGAGCTCGGTAGCAACATCGCGGTCGGTTTTGAAACCCTTGTAGCGAAAGCGCGTCTGGGGCAAACGGATAATGCGCGCTGGACCTACCTGACAAAAACCGGTGAACAGGTGCAAGTAAAACTAAATATCAGTGCACTAAAAGATGAGCAAGGTCAGCTAGCAGGCTTTCTTGGTATCGCGTTTGATTTAACTAAACAACTTAAATACGAAGCGGAACTGGCACAAGCAAAAGAACAAGCTGAGTCTGCTAATAAAGCAAAATCTGAGTTTTTGGCAAATATGAGCCACGAGATCCGCACGCCGATGAATGGAGTTCTGGGATTATTACAATTGGTAGCCAACAGCACGCTGGATCAACGCCAGGCCGACTATATAGAAAAAGCCTATAGTGCAGCTAAGTCTTTGCTTACCTTGTTAAATGATATTCTGGATTTCTCAAAAATTGAAGCCGGTAAGTTGGAGCTAGACCCGCATCCATTTAGTTTGACGGATTTGCTGCAGGATATCGGCCTTGTTTTTTCATCTAGTGCAGAGCAAAAAGGATTGGAAGTGCTATACGATGTCACAGCGGATGTGCCTGAGCATTTGTTAGGTGATAGTTTCCGTATTAAACAAGTCCTGATAAATCTGGTCGGCAATGCCATAAAATTTACTGATAAGGGTGAAATACTCATCTCAATTAGGTCTCAATCACTGCCAGAGGGCGAGATTAACTTGTCTTTCAGTATTAAAGATACTGGGATCGGTATCACGCTGGAGCAACAGAACGCTCTTTTTTCCGGTTTTCAACAAGCAGATTCTTCAATAAGTCGTCGCTATGGCGGGACAGGTTTAGGTTTAGCCATCAGTAAGCGCTTGGTGAATTTGATGGGTGGTGAAATCGGCGTAGAGAGTGAATTTGGTTGTGGAAGTACCTTTAGCTTTAACGTCGTCGTACGCAATGCGGAGAAGAGGGCGATCCAAAACTCTCAAACGTTTACTCGTAGTAATGAAAAGTTGAGCGTGTTGATTGTCGATGACAACGACAGTGCGCGAATAATTTTACAAGGTATTGCGGTCTCGTTGGGATGGCAGGCAAAGATTGCGTCCGATGCGCAAGAGGCGTCACTATTAGTCAAGCAAGCCCACCGCGATAGTACTCGCTATGATGTCGTTTTCGTAGACTGGCGTATGCCGGGTAAAGATGGCCTAACCTTCGCTCGCGAGCTACGGGAATTGCATAGTAGCGTGGTTTCACTGATTGTAATGATTACCGCTCATGGAAAAGAACTGCTCGATGAGCAAAATAACGATTATGAGCGCTATCTGGATGGATTTTTAATTAAACCTGTTACAAAAAATATGATGTTACAGGCAGTAAAGAGTGTTGTTTTTGGCGATCTCGACCTGTCGCTCCCGACCTCCCCCCTCCCGCACGAGCTGCCATTGCAGGGAATATCCTTACTGCTGGTAGAAGATAATTTGACGAACCAGCTGGTTGCCAGTGAGTTACTGCAGCAACTAGGGGCGACCATCAAAATTGCTAGCAGCGGTGAGGAAGCGTTAGAGATGCTGGAAAGTACGGCAGAGCACTTTGATATGGTACTGATGGACATACAAATGCCGGGAATGGATGGCTATCAAACCACTCGTGAGATTAGAAAGCTACCTAGACATCAGTTGCTGCCGATTATTGCTATTACAGCGCACGCCATGTCTGATGATATAGCCGCTTGCCTGGCAGCAGGTATGCAAGACCACATCGCAAAACCTTTTGATCTTAACGAGTTGACGACCAAAATTCTCAGCCATCATAAAGCAGAAAAAGCACCTCACGTCAAACAAGTTAATAAATCAAACCTGAATTTTGATCAGGCAGCGTTAGCGTTCTGCCAGCAGCATCATATTGAACTCGAAGCTGCTGTTCAGCGCCTTGGTTATTCCCTGACGATTTATGTCAATGTATTAAAGCAATTTGAGCAGGACCTTAGGCAAGCATTACAACAACTAGAGGATAAAACACTTACCCGTCGTAATGCACGATTGTTGTTTCATAGTTTAAAAGGTGCTGCAGGCACACTTGGCTTTAGCAATCTGGCAAAGCTTACTGCCCGCTTGGAAGATGAGCTGCGTGAGCACAGTGATGACGGTTATCAGGTAGATAACAACGTTCTGGATATACTGAAGTTAACTCTTAACACCGCTACAGACTTGGTGAAATTATTACAAGTGGAACAGCAAATAGCTACCGCACAAGCCCCTGTTAGCCGGACGGAACAGGCAGCTCAGTTAATGACGCTAAAGCAACATCTCAATCTTGCCAACATGGCAGCGTTGCCACTTTATCAGCAATTGGCACCGTCACTGCAGGCTCAAACACCTGAACTAAATAAAGAGCTTGAAGAGGCTCTAGTCAACTTGGCTTTTGAGCAAGCAGTCGTGATAGTTGATAAAATGTTAAGTCAATTCAAAGAGTAGTTTATATGTCAGCTGACACTATACCAAATGTGGCTATCAGCCAATTCCCTGCAACCATTTTAGTTGTCGATGATCAACCTATTAATATTCAGATTGTCTTTCAGGTTTTAGGCAACGAGTACAATATTCTGATGGCCACAAGCGGCAAACAGGCAATAAAAGTTTGCCACGACAGTCGGCCTGATCTCATTTTGTTAGATGTAGTAATGCCTGAGCAGGATGGATTAGAAACATGCAGGCAATTAAAAGCCGATAAACAACTGGCAGATATCCCGGTCATATTCGTCACAGGCTTGCAGCATCAAACGGATGAAGATGCCTGCTGGGATGCAGGTGGCGTCGATTTTATTCAAAAGCCATTTAATACAAATACATTACGTAACCGGGTAAAGGCTCACTTAGCCCTGAAAAGACAAGCTGACTTACTGCGTTCTCTCGCTTATCTGGATGGGTTAACCGGTATTTATAACCGCCGCTATTTTGATAACGTTTTATCAATCCAACTTGCCCAACATAGACGTAAACTGAGTCCTCTTGCAGTATTGATGATTGATATCGACTACTTTAAGAAATATAACGATACGTTTGGCCACTTAGCAGGAGATGATGCTTTACGTAAAGTGGCCAGTGCCCTAAAGCATAACGGGCGACAGGCTGACACGGTCGCCCGCTATGGAGGTGAAGAATTTGTAGTGTTGCTAGCCGATACCGATATAAATGGCGCAGTAACCGTGGCAAAAAAGATGCTGCATCATGTATTGGAATTAGATATCGCACACCCCCAAACTCCCGCCACCAAACTGAGCATCAGTGTTGGCATTGCCGTCGCCGATGAAGCGAAAGGCTACGATAGTAATATTATAGAACTGGCAGACCAGCAGCTGTATTTAAGTAAACAACGTGGTCGTAATACCTATTCGGTTGTACTAGCGTGAGGTCTGGCAAACCTATTACCAAAAAATTACTATCTATGAGTGATTAATTTTAAACTCTGTTGTTACCATGATTTTTACAGCATAATATTGAAACCGGCCAAGATAATTTACACAGAATACTGGGACCATAACCCGCTGCGCTGCTCATCGCCCTTACACTAACGTTCTGCTAACGACTAATAGCGGACTTTAATACCTGCACATTGTAATATCCGCTTCTGGCACAGAACCGTTCAGCGCTATGAGCGAATTGCAGCTGTTCAGATCTGGCGCTATTGAAGAAACGAATCTCTGCTTCAAGGTAATTGCAAACATCTGTTTTGTTAAATGCATCCGGCATTTCCCATTTTCTTCAAGCCTTGTCCCTGTTTGCTCCAGTCATAAAAATGTTTCATAAGATCCGCAGAACATCTGACTACTGGCTGGGGCTTACGTTTTTCAAATCAATATGGATGGCGACTCATATCAAACTTCAATCAGTTCATCTTGATTAAAGAGACTCAAATCCCGTCAAGTTGTGACCATGGATTTCCGATTACAGACGTTTTTTTGATATCACGTCGCTGCAATTTAGCTAGGTTGTACAAGAGTTCAAACGTATCACAAGCAGCCGTTGTGGCGCGGTCAATTTGTGCAGGCGTTTGTAGCTCCGCTTCTAACGCACTGACTAAGTGACTCCAAGAGGTTTCAACATCAGGCTCTAGCTGATAAAACTGTAAGCTAGAAGCAATGGCAGGTAACCGCTTTTTAAGATGTCGTGCTATGACTTTTCTACCAAGAGATGCACCTTCCAGTACATAACGAGCGCCCCAAGCAACGGCGACGTCTTTGACTTCAAAAACTCCGGGAACTTGTTGAGTTAGAGCACCCAATAGTGTCAAATCCGCTTCCAGAGCCCGCTTCTTTGAGTTATAGGGTAGCGTGGAAGTCTGAGAAAAGTATGGTTGTATAGCTGATTCAACACGCTCATAAAATGCATACAAGAGACTAAGCGTTGCAAGCAAATCTTCAACAGAAACTTCGGGATACATCAGTTTCTTAAACAATGAAAGCTCTTCAACACGTTGGTGCCATTCATGTGTCGCCTCTCGTAAAATAAGGTGCGCTTTAGCCATAAACCGTACCGCTCAACAACTCTCTTAACTTCAACAACAACAAACGGCTCCTATTGTCCCACGGACAACTATAACCCACGCGTTTTTCTATCCATTTAGCAAAAGATCGGCGTGGCGAAATACCTAGTTTTCCATCATGAAACTCCACCGGTTTCTCTGGATTACCCCCCCAGGCTATTTCTTGTATTTGTTCCTGTTGGCATAAGTAAACACGAGTCATGTTTTTTAAGTCCGAACCGATTTTGATTGCCATAACCCCGGCAACTTCACTTAACACAAAACTTGAAAGCTGGCGTGATAAACAATCTTTAGACCATATTAACTCTGAAGAGTTGATAAATTCTTGTTCCACAATGCTCAAAGCGCTGTCTTCTAGTGTCAGTCCATGTCTTAAAATTTTATTATCGTGGGTCACGACAACACCACTCACGTTAAGCTCTTGGAGGATCCACGGAGCCAACTCTTGCCAACTATCTACAAGGCTGCCATTGCGTTGCAGTAGCAATTGAATTGGTTTAAATCTGCTATTCAACCCATCGACCAAGCACATTCGTTGATAGGCAGTATATGCAGACAAGCTCATCGAGAATCGACTAACGAGACTACGGCAAGCTTCCAGCATTGCATACGGCACAATGTTACGTTTATTGTCATGGCAAGCAACCAATGCAATCAAATTGCCGTTTACCACGACCGGAAAAGAGAGTGAGGCGTGGACGCCCATATTCGCTAAATAGATTTTATGCATCGGAGAAACACTTCGCAGGTCGCAGTAGGTCAAGTCAGGTGCTGCTTGCTCGAAGGATAGGACTGCAATAGCATCCGCTGCGGCATCAGGGATCATTCGCCATGGATTCTTAATGTACAGATCTCGAGCGATTTGAGGAATGTCGCTAGCAGGAAAACGAAGTTTCAAATAACTTCCATCAACTGAAGAATGGCAAAATTCAGCCACGACTTCGCCATCATTGTTTTCGACAAACTGATAGTACATGATCCGTTTAAATCCGGTCATTTTCGCAACTTCTTCCAATAGCTCATTTCGCTGCTGCGTTATTTGATACTCATGTTGTGGCATTTCACACAATTGAACTTCTTTATTGTTTTTATTATCCGATGCAAAATGCGGATAGATTTCAATGGAATAATCGCCTGAATCAGACATGTTGATGCAAAAATCTAGATAGCCATTAAACTCCCAGGCACGCTCGGTGTAGACACAGCGATTGTCTCCGTTTATTGGCATAACAACCTCTCCAAAAACAGCCTGAAGGGGCTGCCCCAATAAGGCTTTTGGCGCAACACCAACCAAGCTTTCGACATTGGCAGAGCAATGGGTGATAACACCTGCAGCATTGGCATATATCAAAACACCGTGTGGTTGAATCGCACCGGTGAGATGCAGTTGTTCATGTTCGCAAAGGCTGAGTAGTTTCTCCATGTTAACGACCTGCCATCTTCATTTCTGAGCTTGCTATGCAGCAGCTTGATGCTGTTCTTGCTAGTAAATCTTCAAATTCAGACAACGGCAAAGGCTTTGCGAGCAGATAACCTTGTGCCATGTGACAGCCTTGCTGCTCTAACCATGCTAACTGTGCTTGTGTTTCAACGCCTTCTGCAACTGTTTTAAGTCCAAGAGCCGATGCCAGAGAGATGATCGCCAGTGTAATAGCCTCATCCTCTTTATCCTGGCCAAGTCCGTTGACAAAAGACTTGTCAATTTTCAGCTCACTTAACGGTAATCGTTTTAGGTAAGATAATGACGAATATCCCGTGCCGAAGTCATCAATCGAGATAGCAATGCCATTCTCGCTAGCAACTTTTAGATTGTCGAACACGTTCGCATTATTATCCAACAATGAGCCTTCAGTGATCTCTAGCATAATCGCACCAGTACCGAGTTGGTATTGTTCGATTACTTGAATCAACTTATAAGCAAAGCCTGGCACTAATAAATCACGCGCAGAGATATTGACCGCAATACTGAAGGTTTTGATACCAGACTGCTCCCATTGCGATATCTGAGTGCAAACGGAATCCAATACGTATTCAGTCACTTGCCCAATAAGGCCAGACGATTCCGCAATGGGAATAAAATCCTGTGGACTGACCACTCCTAAATCAGGGTCTTTCCAGCGAAGCAAAGCCTCGCCGCCCACCAATTGTTTACTGTGTGTGATGCTGAATTTGGGTTGATAAACCACTTCCAATAGATTCTTAGCTAAGGCGTTTCTGAGACCACTTTCAATGGTGCTCTTACGTAAAAGTCTGGTATGCATTTCCTGCTTAAAGAATTCAAAACGGTTACGTCCATCTTCTTTTGCTCGATACATGGCACTATCTGCGGCTTTAATCAGATCAGTGCTGTTATTACTATCTTCAGGGTAGAATGCAATACCTATACTGGCGGAAACAAACAGTTGGTGACGCATCACATTGTATGACATGGCTAAGTCATTAATGATGCGTGAGGCAATTTGTGTTGCCGCTTCTTCGTCACAGTTTGTCAAGATGGCTGTAAATTCATCCCCGCCCATTCGTGCCACCGTGTCATGACCTCGCAATACTTCTCTGAGCCGCAATGCAGCCTCTTTTAATAGTTCGTCACCATAGTCATGTCCCAACGTATCATTGATACTCTTAAAATTATCTAAATCGATAAAAAGTAATGCAATTCGTTGGTTGTTTCTTCTGGCAGAGAGTAAAGCCTGACGCAGTCGGTCTTGGAATAAAGTTCTATTTGGCAACTTGGTCAATGCATCATGACTAGCCAAAAACTCGGCTTTGCGTTCATTATCACGAATCGCGGTGATATCGGAAAACACGGCGACAAAATGCTCGACATGACCGTTGTTATCTTTGATTTGATTAATTGTGAGCCATGCAGGATATAAATCACCGTTTTAGCGTTTGTTGCTGATTTCACCTTGCCAAAAACCAGAATCATTGACTGATTGCCACATTGATTCACAAAAACTTTGTGGGTGCTGACCGGATTGCAGTAACTTTTCGATATGTTGACCAATTGCCTCCTCCTTGGTATAGCCAGTCACCCCGGTAAAAGCATAGTTGACGGATTGAATCTCGGCCTGGCTATCAGTCACGGCGATTGCTTCGCCGGCATGCTCAAATACTTGTGCAGAGATACGCAGTTGTTCATCAGCCGCCTTTAAAGCACTAATATCTTCGGCTTCAATAATAAACACGCTGGGGTTACCACGTGCATCTAGCAACACTTGATGATTGGTCCGCAAGTGATAAATCGTCTCGTTGATAGTCGCAACAGATTCCAACTGAACAGCCTTGCCTTCACGCAGGGCTTTCAGGTCGCCTTCCCAAAGCATAGATGCCAGTTCACGGCTCATTAAATCGAAATCACTACGCCCCAAAAAGTCGAAATCGGTAAGATGAAAGAAGTCAATAAAACGACGGTTCGCATAGACGTAGCTGCCTCTTAAATCTTTCATCGCAAAGAGGGTCGATGTGTTTTCCATCAATGCATGGAGATGCTCTTGCGACTGTTTGAGTTCAGCCTGTGCCTGAGTAATGTCAGTCACATCCATCAAGATCACCACAATATTAGTGACATCACCTGCTTTATTGATACCTGGATTAACCATCAGGGTCAGGGTGCGACCGTCTATATGGACTATTTTCTCTTCTCTATCGCCATGGGCGAGTATTGCTACAAGGGATTGTTCTAAATCATGGAACATCTTGGGCAGTCGAAGACTTGATAGATGTTGGCGTAATGCGGTTGGACGCAGGTCAAATCGCCGAGCGGCGGGGCCGTTGAAACGAGTAAGCTGGAAAGATCTGTCAAAAACCATGATAGGAAATTGCAACGAATCATAAAGATGTGCGTACTCTTCTGATAAACGCGACATTTCAGTCGTTTTAACAATCATTTCTTCGTTAAGGCTAACCAACTCTTCGTTAGTCGCTTGCAGTTCCTCATTGGCGGCTTCCATTTCTTCATTGGTTGCTTGCAGCTCTTCGTTGGATGCTTGTGCCTCTTCATTGAGTGCCTGCATTTCCTCATTAGCTGTTGCCATTTCTTCAACTAAGGTTTGCAAATGCTCACGGGTTGCGACTAGTTCGTCTTCTAGCTCACGATTTGGGGTCGATGGCACTGGTTCGGCGTCAATGGTCACCTTTTTCTCGGGGACGAAAATGACCAGCAACATCTGGTTATTCGTGTCTTTGATGGGCTCAACATACATACGGACGTGAGCAGTGTCGTGCTTTCGCAGGCGTCCGCGTTGTGCTTTGCCGGATTGGTTGAGCTTGTGCGTTAAACTTAACAGCTCCCCCCGCAAGCTGGCTGATACAATTTGGCCAATCACTAGACGTGTGTTTCCAACCGGAAATTGCAGATATTCTTCTACTTTTCCGGCGGTATGAATCACATTGCCATCGCTATCGCAAAGCGCCACTGTAAGGCCGAAATGATTGACTAGACCATCCAGAATAAAAGTTTGCTTCAGATCAGAACGAGCGACACTATTTTTGCGTGGATTGCTTGAAACAACAGGGAGTGGCGTACCTGCGCCAGTTTTCCTGAAAAGTCGTTCTGGACGATTAACAGGGATAAACATTTGCTCTGCATGCGCCACGCTTTCGGAATGCCCAAGGAATAGATACCCATCTGGCAGCAAGCCAAAATGAAAGGTTTGCAGCACTTTTGCTTGCAAAGATGCATCAAAATAAATCAACACATTACGACAGGTGATCAGGTCTTGTCGCAAGAATGGCGGATCACTTACTAAATTATGGCGGGCAAAAATAATCAGGTCACGAAGTAACTTTCCGGCTTCAAACGCCCGATTTACCGGCTGGAAATATCGTTCTATCAGCTCGGTTGGGACTTCAGCCATAGAGCCTGCCGGGTAAACGCCGCGGCGCGCTACGTTGAGAGCTTCCTCATCAATGTCTGTTGCAAATATTTGCAATTTATAGAGGGGCAATTTATCCCCAAGGGCTTCGGAAAACAGCATTGCAATAGAGTACGCTTCTTCACCAGTGGCGCAGCCCGCTGTCCAAATACGAATCTCACTCCCTGCAGGCTTACGGTTACAAATTTCCGCAATGGCACGTTTGAGGGCTTCAAATGCATCTTTGTCTCGAAAAAACGCTGTAACAGAAATCAAGATATCCCGAACCAAGAGCTCGAGCTCCTGCGGGTGGGCATCAACCCATTGGATATAAGCGGCCAAGTCTTTGCTGCCTGTGGCAACTTCACGTCGTCTGATACGTCTTATCAGCGTGCCCACCTTGTAACCGGAGAAGTCGTGTTGCAAATGACAGCGTACTTTTTCCAGAAGGACAGATAACAGATCTGCCGGTAACGTTTTTTCTAATTCCTGTTTAGAGCCTTCCAGCAGTTGTGGCAGCTTCAAGGCAATGTCTTCTGGACTTAAGATATTATCAGCCACGCCAGCTTCAATGGCCGAACGTGGCATCCCATCATATTTGGCGGTTTCAGGTTTCTGTGCAAAGGTATAACCGCCTGCAGCCTGAATAGCACGCAGTCCAGCAACGCCGTCAGAGCCGGTACCAGAGAGCACAATCCCTATCGCAGACTCGCCCTCTTCAGCGGCAAGAGATATCAAAAACTGGTTCACGGAAGGCTTTGGCGAAATCTCTGGTTGTGCTGTCACCAAAGCAATCCGACCTTCTTTAAAGTGAGCGTTGAAATTTGCTGGGACCACATAGATATGTCCAGCTTGAGGAATGGTTCCATGCTCAGCGTCCTGAACTCTTAGTAGAGTTTCTCGGCTCAAAATCTCAACCATCATGCTACGATATGTAGGCGATAAATGTTGTAATACTACATAGGCACAAGGCGTATCAATGCTTAAATGATTGATAAGTTGAGTAATAGCCTCCAACCCCCCAGCAGACGCGCCGACCCCAACAATATAAGTTTTTTCAGGAGCGGTCTTCTTTGCGGCTTCAAGGGGGCCAGAAATCTCTATTTCTTTCAATTTAGTAGTCCTTTTTTTCTAACGTGGGACGGTAATCACCCCATTTTTAACCGCAGTTAAAAGTAGATACTAAGCGGCCATCAATGGTGGTTTTCCGCCATTGGCTTTGTGTGGCCGTTCATGATTGTAAAACCAAAGCCATTGAGTGGCATAGTCTTGAACTTCTTCAAGCGTATCAAATAAATGTTTGCTGACCCAACTGTACCTGATTGTTCTGTTGTGGCGCTCAACAGTATCCATTCCTGCAGCTTTCAAACGCCCTACAAGATTACGCATTTTGCTGAATTCAGTCCCAAAACTACTTCTTAGACCGACACCTTCGCAAAACTCTTTGCAGTTATCGTTTTTAAATCATCGGCATATTTGATCATCTGCAAATGAAGCTCTGCAGTGTATTGGTTGCGCGGTGCTGAGGATAAAGCTTGCTTGATGCGCTCATAAATTACGTATTCGTTCACGTGCACCTCTCCGGTTTATATAATTTAGCTAAATTATATAAAAAGGCCCCCAAAAGCAAACCGAATACTAACCAATCATTTTGCCTGACGGATCCCCAGAAATAATCTAACAACATCATGCAATTGCCTTCCTGACATTTGACCAATCAAAAACACTGACCCATTCAAGCAGTTGCCTGACTGCCGCTTGGATCTCCTCGCCGCTGATGCCAACTCTGGCTAATCGGAGTAGTCGTTTACCCAGATAATTGAACGATAACACCCTGTGAGTTTTAAATGAGTTCGCCTGAAACGACCGGTGTTTACCGGCCAATTCAGCTGCCAGCCCCAGCATGTAATGCAGCCAGTTGGCGAGCGCAGCCAGTAAAAGCAAAACTTCTAACCGACCTTTCTTTTTCGTGCGATGAGCGTCGCTGCCAAGGCCATAAGTCTGGCTTTTCTGGTCGCGGAATGCTTCTTCGATTTGCATCCGCGCAGCATAGAGCTTATTGATTATATTTGCATAATTGAAGCAATACGCCAAGTTAGACACGAGTAGCCACGGTTCTTTATACGAGTGGTGTTTGTCCTTTTTCCGTAGCTTCCAGCCTTTGCCTGCAAGTACTGCGCGACAGGCATATTCCTGCGATTGTCCAAGAGCGATTTCACCCAGAACGGGGTCCGCTTGGAAAACGGAAAATATCCTACGCTAAGCCTGTTTTTTGTACAGACTACTATTCACTGAGCGTAATGCGCGGTATTTACCCTGTCCCAGTTTGAGGTTTGTTCTCCAGACGTAATCCCCGCTCAGGTTGATATGTTCCCATCCCAGCGGTGACAGATGGGTAATCAGTTGCTCATTAATCGCGATCCCTTTCCGTCTCAATGAATCTACCGCTCTTTCTATATAGACCGTATTCCACAGCGAGATCGCCGCAGTCAGCAATGTCAACCCACTTGCCCGGTAACTCTGGTTTTCCAGTCCCCGATCTCTGATTTCCCCCAGCCGGTGCATAAAGACTGCTCGCGCAAGGGCATTACGGGCCTCACCTTTATTCAACCCAGCCTGTACTCGTCGACGCAGCGAAGGATCCCGGAACCAGTCCAACATAAACAATGACCTTTCTATGCGGCCAACCTCCCTCAGAGCCTTTGCCAGACCATTCTGTTTAGGATAGCTGGCCAGCTTTTTCATCATCAGTGATGCTGTTACCGTTCCCTGCTTTATAGAACTTGCCAGACGCAGTACCTCATGCCAGTGGGTTTCAATTTCCTTCAGATTCAGGCTGGTTGAGGAGATGATTGACTGAAGCCCCGGATACAACTCAGCTTTCCCATGAATAAACAGCCGCTTGTCATGAAGATCCCGGATCCTTGGCGCAAAAGCGAATCCGAGCAGATGCATTAGCGCGAAAACATGCTCAGTGAAACCTGCGGTGTCAGTATAATGCTCTGTAATTTCCAGATCGGTTTCGTGATACAGCAGACCATCAAGTACGTGTGTTGAATCCCGAACACGGCTGATGACTTTGGTGTAAAACGGGCTGTACTGGTCCGAAATATGTGTATAAATTTGCACGCCTGGCTCCTGACCGTATTTCAGATTGACCTGACCCGCATAACGCCCGTGACTCCCCACCCGAAAGTTCTGTCCGTCAGACGATGACGTTGTTCCATCGCCCCAGAATGCTGCCAGAGGCCGCTTTTTCTGCGCATTAACCAACTCGGCCAGCGCGGCTGAATAGGTTTCATCCCTGATGTACCAGGCCTGAATGCCCTCGAGTGACGATTTTGTCGTTCCCGGACAGGATTCGGCCATTTTTGTCAGCCCAAGGTTGATCCCATCGGCAAGAATGGTGGTCAGTAACAACTTTCTGTCTTTAGGTCTGATGTGATTGTTCTTGAGATGGGTGAAATGGCGGGTAAAACCAGTCCAGCCGTCCACTTCATCCAGCATTTCAGTAATTTTAGGATGAGGTAGCATGCCGTAAACCAGATCGCCAAAAGGGGATGCTGTTGAAGGAACACTATTATCCAGCGGGGTAATTTTCACGCCTTTATCCGATATATCAACATCGGGTAAATCACCGGCCAGCGCCATTGCATTAACTTCCTCCAGGCGCGATGCCAGAAGCGTCAAACGGCTCTCAATGTATTCATGGCAATCGCCCGGAACAGCAAGGGGTAACTGGTTATCCTTGAGTGATTTTTCAAAATCGCCGGACGGGATCAGATAATCATCGAAATTCCTGTAACGGCGTGATCCCTTTACCCAGATATCGCCAGAACGTAATGCTCCCTTCAGCTCATTCAGCACGCAAAATTCGTAATATTTTCGGTCAATGCCGGTGGGGGTAATCACAACTTTTCTCCAGCTTTCCGGGATGAAACCGATTGGTGCGGAAGGTGGTACTTTTCGGAGTTGCTTTCGATACATCTCTTTGACGGTATCCAGCGCGTCACCGAGCTGCATTGCAGCGGGAGCAGCCCTGAACTGCAACGCTGACAGCATCCGGGGCGCGTATTTACGCAGCGTACTGTATTTTTCTGTGATCAGATGCAACGGATCGAAGTTGTCCTTACGTGACAGGAACCGCGTCTCTTCCACGCTGTTGATGAATTCCTGCCAGGGAAGCACGTCTTCTATTGCGGCCCAGGGATCTTCCCCAGACTCTCTGGCGTTAAGTAAGGCCTGCCCGACGGTAACGTATTGCTTCAGTTTACTCTGAATCAGCTTTCCCGTTTGCTGGAGCCGCTCGGCCTGAGTGCGTTTTGCCCTGCTGAACAGACTGCCCAGAATACGCTCGTGCAGATCAATAACTTCATCAGTCAGGGTGGCTCTGGCTTCCGATATGATACAAACCAGCGAGGCATAACGGCGAACATCCGTGAATTTTGCCAGGTCCCGGCTACTCATTTTCCTGCCTTCGCGTGCGAGTTTCAGGAGCCGGTTCTGATGCACGGAAAGCGCAATACCGTCAGGCAGTGCCAGCGACTCTATCGCATTTAACCTGTCGATATGTTGCAGGACATTTTTGCCGTTTATTTTTCCCGGAGGCTGAAGCAACCAGGCCAGCCGTGAAGGTTGTTCACCCTCAGATACCAGCAGGCGGTCCAGTGCCGCTTTTTGCCCCGGTTCAAGCTGCTCGGTCAGCGCAGAAAAAACCGCTCTGTCAGCAAGCGTTGTTGCTTCAGCAAGGGTTCGTTCGATCACCTCAACAGAGGGGAAAATAATCTTATTACTGTGGAGCCAGGAGAGCATTTCTTCCGCAAGTAAAAAACCTCTGTCTGTCCGCATGGCGTGGGGATAAAGGTGGCGAATACAGTTTTTTTGCAGCGCCCGGCTGAAGGGGGATAATTCAAGGTAGCGGTAGAGTTCAGCCAGATGTTCCCAGCGGGTGACCTCTCTTGATGCATACTCTGCCCACAGATCAGGCTGAAGTTTCAAATGAGCCGCAAGCCGGGAAACAACCCCGTAGTGAGGGGACTCATTATTGTCGGGTGGAAATCCTGGCCCTCGCAAATAGCAAAGTAAAACAGCAAAGCCCAGGCGGTTAGCTGGTCTGCGATGTTTATTAATAAGCGCGAGGTCATGTTCGTTCAAAAAGCACATGCGCGTCAGAAGAACGTCATCTTCCGGCACAACCAACAAGCGTTCTTTTTCTTCACTACTGAGTATTTGTCTCCGTGGCATAAATGCTTCCTCTGCATATAGTTTATTTACGTTATTTCTTGCCCTGACCGAAACCGGTCGGTTTCGTACACTACTCTGCAAATCTGTCCGAAAGTAAGTGAAATTCATTTCGTACATGCGTTATGATTCGTACATCCATTTCGTACATAAAATATCACTATGTCACGTGTTTTTGCTTACTGCCGGGTCTCTACCCTGGATCAGACCACCGAAAATCAGAGCAGAGAAATCGAGGCTGCCGGTTTTACCGTCCGGCCCCAGCGACTGATTGAAGAACATATCAGCGGTTCGGTTGCCGCCGGTGAACGACCAGGCTTCACCCGACTGCTTGATCGCATGGAAAATGGCGACGTGCTGATTGTCACCAAGCTGGACCGTCTTGGGCGTAATGCCATGGATATAAGAAAAACAGTTGAGCAACTGGCTGCGTCAGATATTCGAGTTCACTGCCTTGCGCTCGGAGGTGTTGATCTGACAAGTGCTGCCGGGAGAATGACTATGCAGGTTATTTCAGCGGTGGCGGAATTTGAGCGGGATCTGTTGCTTGAGCGCACACATTCAGGTATTGCGAGGGCAAAAGCGGCAGGAAAGCGGTTTGGCCGTCCTTCCACACTGAATGAAGAACAGCAACTTTCTGTGATTGAACGCATTAACACCGGGGTCAGTATCAGCGCCATTGCCCGGGAGTTTAATACCACCCGGCAAACAATTCTTCGGGTAAAGGCAGGTAAGCAATAATCCCAGACCCAAGATTCCAGCGTTGACAGTCTGCTCAGTGCCAATTGCAGACATTCCAACTTTAAGGCTGTAAAGTCCGCTTTTAGGTGTTAGCAGAACGCCCGGCACAGCGGCAGCCGTAACGGAGCGGTTTTGTGTTAATGTTTGAGCGCAGCGAGTAACACAAAACCGCGTAGTGTAGGCTGTCCGCCTGCTGCCGATTGTGTACGCCCAGCATGGGCATGAACTAATGGGGTGAAAGTCCTCTGTAGGAAGGTCACCGTTCAATAACATGCTGTTATTAAACGTTAACTACTAGCGAATGGCAAGGGCTTATCCGCGAGGATTGGTCTGAAGGAAGCCGCTAGCAAATTTGCGAGCTGATGAACAAGAACATCATATGAGGCGTAGGCTAGAGGTGAGTTGGCACAAGACGACGAAACCACGTGATCTAATGGCCACCGTAAATGATCGTAATGGTTGGGATATGGTGAAGGCCTGAACATTTAGAAGAAGGAGGAGTCTTGTCAAACTTGTCGATACCCACTACGTCGCCAGACGATTACTATCGGCAGCGTATTGATATGCAACCGGCCTTCAACAGCGATTTATTCCAACAACTACTCGAACCTGAAAATCTACACCGAGCTTGGCGTCAAGTTAAAGCCAATAAAGGCGCGGCTGGCATCGATGGCATGACTATCGAAGCCTTCCCGCTTTGGATGCAACAAGGCGGTTGGCAACGGTGTAAATCTCTACTGGAACGAGGTGAATATAACCCTTCAGCAGTCAGACGCGTAGAGATCGACAAACCCGATGGCGGTAAACGCAAACTGGGTATCCCTAACGTCATTGATCGTGTGATACAGCAAGCTATTGCTCAAATTCTCACGCCGTTGTTTGACCCTTTCTTCTCGGCTAATAGCTTCGGCTTTAGACCGAATAGGAATGCCAAACAAGCGGTCTTGCAAGTCAGAGATATCATCAAACAGAAGCGCAAATTTGCCGTCGATGTTGATCTGTCCAAGTTCTTTGATCGAGTAAATCACGACCTGTTGATGACTCAATTGAGGATCAAGGTACAGGATAAGCGTCTGCTGGCGCTTATTGGTAAATACCTGCGAGCTGGTGTGATGGTCAACGACCAATTTGAAGCAAGCTTCGAAGGCGTGCCTCAAGGCGGCCCACTCTCGCCATTACTCTCTAACATTATGTTGGACAGTCTTGATAAAGAGCTGGAAAGC
>NZ_JAKKRZ010000022.1:0-73510 GCF_025653725.1 Shewanella sp. SM74
CAGGTGTATTTTGCGCACCCTTATCGTTCTTGTGAACGTGGTGCGAATGAAAACGCCAATGGATTACTGCGGCAGTACGTCAAAAAAGGGGTTGATTTGAGGCTAGTGAGTAATGAATTAATCGAATTTGCTCAGAATAGAATTAACTATCGACCCAAAAAGTGTTTGAAGTTTAAGCAGCCTGCGGTGGTGTTTCACCAGTTAGCTGCTTAATTGTCGAGTGTCGCACTTCGGAGTTGAATTCGGGGAATAAGATACGCCAATCACTAAATCAATACGACGACTATCCATCGCTGAGTAGTTAGTGATAGTGCCATTCATGATAGATGAGTTTGGCGCTACGATAACTTTATTATCAGGAGTGCGAAGCTTGGTTGAGAATATGGTTATTTCATCAACAGTGCCGGCGATACCTGCAGCTTCAATATAGTCACCTACGCGGCAAGGGCGGAATAACACCATTAACACACCCGATGCAAAATTAGACAGAGAACCTTGTAGCGCTAAGCCTATTGCTAAACCTGCAGCACCGATAACGGCTACCAGTGATGCGGTTTGTACGCCAATTTGGCCTAACGTAGCAATAACCGCGAAAACAAATACCACTGCCCAAGCGAGGTTTGCGACAAATGAAACGACTGTCGGATCAACTTTACGGCTGTTAAGTAATTTACGAACAAGCTTCTGTGCTACGCCCGCAAAGTATTTACCAACAAAGAAGATGATAATGGCGAATAATGTTTTTAAGCCATAAGTCACAATCAGATCTGGTGCTTGTTTTAATAAACCTTCGAGGTTTTCCATTGAATAACTCCCTAAATATACGCTAACAAAAACTATTTATTATTGACGATAAATTCTACTCGTCGATTTAAACTGCGCCCTTCGCTAGAACGGTTGTCCGCTACAGGTTCAGATATACCTTTACCTATTACGGTAAAGCGATTTGGATTAAAGCCATAATCTTCAACCAAAATACGTTTTACATTTTGAGCCCGTTGAAGTGATAGTTGATAATTAAACTCTGGTGTACCAACGATATCTGTGTGGCCTACTAAGGTTAATTCAGCATCATTTGTTTCTAAGAATGCTTTTACTAAGGCTAAAGTTTTCCATTGAGAAAAGTCAACCTCGGCAATGGCAAATTCAAAATACACCATAGCTGCAGAAATATTATGACAATCTGTGTTTAACTCAGCATTTGAATGACTCATATCGCAAACTGATGATGCAGTCATTTCCACAGCGATTTCTTCCACACAACCATTAGCCATAACAGGTGTATTTGGCTCTGTGTTAGGACAGGCATCTTTGATATCTGGCACGCCATCTCGGTCAGTGTCAGACCAAGCAAATACCTGTGATGTTAGGCTTAAACTTAATAGCAAAAGCGCTAGCTGAATCCATCGAGATTGGGAGTTTTTCACTACAAATCACCTATTGAACGAGAAGTATTAGTCAAAATTACTAAAGCGATCGCATTGTTGTAGCATGACCATCTTAGTGTGGCATTCTAACGAGTAAGACTCTTTTCGCCAAGCTAAACGCGTACAAGCGTCCGTACATCGACAGATAGATATCGGCAAGATCTTGAGTATATTTATGTTTTTATTAGTAGATGTCAGTATGTCGATACTTGCTTCAAGCATGAGCGAGGTTCTACATCGGTAAATTTGTCGACAAGTATGACGATAAACTATACAAAATAAGCCTTTAGCGCTAGAGTCTTGAGCCCATTATGCGCCAAGCAAACTTTAAGTTGAGGACAAGATGATAGATTTACGCAGTGATACTGTTACCCAGCCAACAGCAGCCATGCGGTTAGCCATGTCCAGAGCCGAAGTGGGTGATGATGTTTACGGTGATGACCCTACGGTAAATAGTTTGCAGGATATGGCTGCGGAGATGTTTGGCTTTGAAAGTGCATTATTTACCTGTTCGGGTACTCAGGCAAATTTATTGGCTCTGATGGCCCATTGTGATCGTGGTGATGAGTACCTATGCGGTCAGCAGGCTCACAATTATAAGTTCGAGGGCGGCGGCGCTGCTGTCCTAGGCAGCATTCAACCTCAACCTTTAATGAATCAATTAGATGGCACTATTGCATTAGCTGACATTGAAGCCGCAATTAAGCCTGATGATATCCATTTTGCTCGTACTCGTTTGCTTAGTTTAGAGAATACGATTGGCGGTAAGGTTCTCCCGCAAAGCTATTTGGCGGATGCGCAGGCATTAGCCTTTAATCGCGGATTAAAAATTCATTTAGACGGTGCGAGAGTTGCCAATGCTGCGGTGGCGCAGAATATTGCGATAAGTGATATCACGGCGCACTTTGATTCAGTGTCGATTTGTTTATCCAAAGGATTATGTGCGCCAGTCGGCTCATTACTCTTAGGTGATGAACGCTTGATTAAGAAAGCCATTCGTTGGCGTAAAATGCTTGGTGGTGGCATGCGTCAAGCTGGGATACTTGCCGCTGCGGGTAAGCTTGCTTTAACTGAGCAAGTACAACGGCTTAGTGAAGATCATGATAATGCGGCGTACTTAGCTCGGCAGTTGGCAGAATTCAGTGAGTTCGACGTCAATTTAGCCGCAGTACAAACAAATATGTTATTTGTTACATTAGCACTCCATATTGATGCGAACTTATTGGCTAAACACTGTCGAGCGGAAGGCATCCTGATAAGCCCAGGGCGTACACTTCGGCTTGTGACTCATAAAGATATCAGCCGTCAGGATATAGATAAAGTGTTGCGTGTTGTTAAGCAGTACCTCAAAGCCTAAGTGTGGATTGATTTCCTGTTTTACTGAAATGCCTGAGCTTTGTCTTGGGCATTTTTATAGGCAGGCATTGCTTAATGTTGAATTATTAAGCAATTAATGAATGATTTGCTAAAACAAGCTTTAGACAACAGGCGAAATGTTTGCGTTTATCTATACTAAAAACAACAAGATTATATCGCTAAGGTAACTTTAGGTTGAAGCCTAATAACAATACTAATAAAGGGGTCGATTATTGGACAAATCGGATCAGTGAATTGGAAATGCCTGCACTGTGTTCGACTGTTAAATCGCTAGAAAAGCTCGCCAAGGATGACGTTTCCTCTCTCGCATTACTCGGGCGTAGCGTGATGCACGATAACGCCTTAACCTCTCGTATTCTTCGAGTTGCTAATAGCGCTATTTACCATAAAGGTAGTAGCCAAATCTCTACTGTCAGCCGAGCGGCTATAGTGCTTGGTTTTGATGCGGTGCGAAATATCTGTATCACAGCCAAGTTACTCTCAAGCTTGTTAGAGAGTAAAAATTTGGCACCTAACGTATATCAAAGATTAATAAAGTTGATGGCTAAAGCATTTCAAGCCGCCATGATTGCACGGATGATGTTGAGCCATTATGACGAAGAAATGCAGGAGGAAGCTTTTATAGCCTCTTTACTGTATCACATAGGTGAGAGTGCTTTTTGGAGTATTGGTGGTGAGTTCACCGAAGAGTTAGATCTAAAACTACGTGAATGTGCAACGCCAGCAGAGGAACGAAGTATAACCCGCGAAGCCCTCGGCACTTCTTTTTCACTATTAACTCAAAGTATTGCCCGCAATTGGGGATTGGGAGAACTGTTGGTCCATGCAGTTAATAATCCTGAAGACCAAAGACCTGAAATTCGGTCTATTTTTATTGCGGATAAGCTCTGCGAAATTTTATCTCAACCTAATCTTGATAAGCAGGAATTAGGGAAACGTATCACGCAAGCGGCGAGTTTTACTGGACTAGAAGAAAATGAGTTTATGGTGCGGATGCAACGCTGCGCGAATGCGACCCATAAGTTAGCTGAAGTATATGGTGCTAAGGTGTTGCTAGACTATCTACCTGATCCTAAGCGTATGGTCACAGTTAAACCTGTTCCACTTCCCATTCCGTTAGATATGCCAGTCTATCAAGTTAACTTGAATATTCAGTTAGCTAAGCTACGAGAATTAACAGGCTTCGCCATTAATAAAGCCGATTTTAACCAAATCATGCAAACGGTTCTCGAAGGTATACTTGAGGGCGTTGGCGTTGACCGGTGCGGCGTGTTGTTATTGTCGCCAAGCCGTAAACAACTTCAACCTAGAGTGATATTAGGTCGTGATGCAGATGCCATTAAGCAAGAGTTTATTATCGATTTGAGCGATAGGCGGGGATTATTTTACCAAGCGATGGAGCATAAGTTACCGCTTTGGGTAGATGATCCTAGCTCTAAGAAATGGCAAGAGCAGTGTAAAGAATTACAAGCGCGACATGTGTCACGTCAAGGCTTTTTATTGGCGCCATTATTAGTCGATAGTAAAGTGATCGGGTTTTATTATGCGGATAGGGGCCCTTCGGAAAGGGCATTTGAAGACGTGGATTTTCAAAGTTTCATCCACTTCTCCCAATTGGCGAATGTGTGTTTTACTGTGTCCTTGAGATAGTTATATAGTTTAAGTGATTGTTTTTTAAGTGATTGTTTTTAAGTGATTTAATTTTAAGCTGTATTCTTTCGAAATTGCACTCTTTTAAACCGTATTTTGGGGAGTGCTGCGCTATTGTTTGTTTGCGGCTTTAATCTCGGCAGTTATTTGCTTAGCTACCTCATTAGGAATGGGAAAGCTTAAATGGTATTGCGCTATTTCCCAGTTGCCATTGGTTTTGATTAAAGTGCCAGTTCCTCGACTGACGCCATAGGCTGGACTATTTAATAACTCGTCAAACAATATGACATTGCCGTGTTGGATTAAATGACGCTCAGTTAAATCATAGCGCCAACCTTTTGTGGGGCGGGAGTAACGTTCAAATTCCGCCATTCCCCAGCGCTCACTCGCATCCGTGCCAATAAAAATGCCGTCTTTTCGGTACAGGGCAAAGTATTTATCCCAATTGGCATCGCTTGAATATTGGTTGAGTAAATCTAATACGTGAGCCGCCGCTTGTTGATCAGGATTCGAAGTCGTTTGAGTGCTTTGTGTTAGCGAGTCCTGTGCCTGTACGCTTACATTAAGGCCGCCAAGCATTAACGCGCTGAGCAGTAACCCCAAGGTAGCGCGATGAATATTGGAACCTTTAACTGAGAATGCATGAGTGTCTTTGAGCATTTGCGTGCCTCTACTTTTATGGGTTAATGCCAGTTTATCGGATCGAGTTGATAAAAGCGGCTCAGTTCCCGATACAAGTCTGGGTGTTGTTGGTAAAAATCCTCTGGTTTCTCAAAAAAGACCTCGGTGATGACGGCAAAAAACTCAGCGGGATTAGTCGCTCCATAATAATTAAATAATGAGGGGGTGCCAAAATTTGCACTGTGTTGTAACTGGGTAAATTCCCTACTTAGCACTTCAGACCAAGTGCTGTAGTCTGCAAAATGCTGCAGAATGGGTGCGCCATTGGCTTGGCCATCTTCTTGATCGAGCTGATGGGCAAACTCATGGATTACGACATTATTACCATCATGGGGATCGGCGGCGCCGTCTAAAGTATTTCTCCATGAGAGCACAACTTTACCGTATTCCCATGATTCCCCTGCCAGCACATTGCGTTGTTCCCACACGATACCGCTAGTGTCTTTATGTTGATTATTGACGATAAAGGCATCGGGATAGACCAAAATCTGTTTCAGTTTGGGGTAAAAGTCGGTTTTACGATTGAGTAGCAGTAGACAGGCTTGGGCCGCGATTGTGACTCTTACTTCATCCGTGATCTCAAAATTATCGCAGCCGATAAAGACTTTCTCATCGATGAAAATTTGGATATGTCGTTTGAGTTGCAGTTGTAGATCTGCGGGTAGAGCATGGAAGTAAGGCAGTCTTTTTTTGAGAATGCTGCGCCATTCTTTTGGAAAAGGTTTCATCGTGACTCGTCGACGATGTAAGGTCCTGCGCCAACGACTCGACAGTAGCCAGGTAATTGCGCCAACTCCTAGGATAAGCGTGATAACAATAGCGAGCATACTTCCCTGACTTAATCCTGATTAACTTAGTATTAGCTAATGGGGGTGAAGTTAGCTTAACTCAATCCTCTGGTGAAAAAAGAAACTGAACAGTCGCCGCATTTTATGGTTAGGAATAGCGAACAGGTTGGTTTAGTCGTGTCTCTGTACGATTACGACCTGTTAGTTTGGCGTGATAGAGAGCCTCATCAGCTTGATTAATTAAGCTATTCGTATCCATAGGTTGTGATCGCTCCCAGCAAGTAATACCAGCGCTGATGGTCAGTATGCCGTCATGGGGGGAGTCTTCATGTGGTATTTTTAAACTGATGATTTTATTGCGTAATACTTCAGCAAAATGATATGCCTCCTCGAGATTGCTCGATGGTAGTACTATCATGAACTCCTCTCCGCCATAGCGGGCAAGCATGTAAGTGGGTTGTTTCAAGATCGATTTGGTGGCATTAACGATTTTCTTAAGACATTGATCGCCTGCGACATGACCATACCTGTCGTTAAATTGTTTAAAATTATCAATATCAAACAGAATTATACCTAGGGGCATGTTGTGGTCCCTTGCATACTCTAATTCTTTTTGGAGTTGTAAATCTAAATAGCGGCGATTATAGCAGCCAGTTAATCCGTCGGTTTCGGCCATGCCTTTAACCTGAGCTGCATAGCTTTTTAATGTCTCTAAGGAGCTCACCATTTGCTGGAGCTCTAAGTTATCAGTGACAGGCATTCTGGCGTCGAGTTTTTCATTGGCAATGGCATTCATAGCATCTCGAGTCGCCATGACAGGCTTAATGATTCCCTTAGTGATAAAGTGCCAACTGGTGAGCCAGATGAAGAAGCAATATAAGATGCCACTGCAGAAAATCAATACGATAAATGCGGTGCTATCGTTTTTAAGTTCGCGGCCTGTTTGCTGAATTTCATTTTCAACTTGGTTAACGAGATCCTGCGTATAGGTCGCAACGATTTGTGCGGCATCTGCTTGGTATTCTAAATGCGCATTGGCGATATGAGTGCTTCTAATCGCTTTGCGAGAAAGTTCAAAGAGGTTGTCTTCACCGACCATGGTCTGTTTTATTTGTGATAACAAATTAAAATATAAGTTTTTATCGCCACCGATACTATCAAGCATAGCCTCCATGCTTAACAGCAGTCGCATAGCATCTCTTTGGGTTTGGTTTAGTTCAACTAGATTGTCGATGATATTCACTTGAGTTAACTGGGTAAATAAGTGTTCTCCTAGATGACTAAATAAAGATAGCTGCTGATTGGTATTGATATTTAAAGCAATCTGGTCAACGTTTTTCAGCTTAAGCTGACGTTCAGAGTCCGTATTAATACGCTGAAATTGGGTTTGCATTTCATCGCTAAATCCCGACGCCATTGACGTTAAGTTGGCTTGAATATTGGCTGCCTGTGAATTGGCTTGTAAGGCTGTATCGGTTAACGTGTTGAGTAATGGCAGTTGTTGTAAGTAATACAGTTGAGTATCTAAGGCGTGATTTAATTCTTGCTTATTGACAGTAGAAGTTTCTATTGAGGCCAGTAGACGTGAGTCATTGATGAGTAATTCCCATTGTGCGGAAAGTTCGCCTAACAGGCTAGTTCTTTGTTTTTCATCATAATAATTATTCAAGCGTGCAGTAATGATTTGTAGTTTTTCACTGTTTTTTGCCAGTTGCAGCGCAGTGGTGACTTTTACCACATCTACCCCGACTAAGTGTTCAATTTCTGATTTGAGTTGCTGTGACAGTAGTATGGCGACAACACCATTTAATAGCGCCATGCCCACTATGATATAGAAGGCTGAGGTTATTTTTTGTTTCAAACTTTTCAGTGGTTTAGTGCTTGGCATTATTTTCTTTGTCAATAGCAGGTACCTCTCCATAGGTATTTTGGAGGTGTTTTATCTCTGCACTTAATTTAATGAAAATATCTTCACTGTTAGCGGGTCTGCGGCTTGCGCTAAAACAGGCGTGGCTGAGTTCAGGGTAAATTTGTCCCATGGCAGTACTGGTGAAATGCCCAAAGGATAAGACCTTAGTAGACCAAAACATATTGGCTATGTGGCTTGCCTCAAATGCGCCAGCTATGCCTCTTAAAGATTCATCTTTAAATTCTGGGGCTGTTACTACATCCATACGACAGGGATTACCACCCCCCATAGCATAGGCATGTTGTGCCTCATAGGTGCCCATATATTTGAGCAGCCAATAGGCAGCTTGAGGGTTTTTGCTGTCGTAGCTAACGGCAAAGGCATAAGCGCCATTGTAGGGATAACCGCCAGGCACTTGGCTTACGGCTAGACGCGCGCCGAGAATGTTCTGTTCAACTTTAAAGGATTTATACCACAGATTATTGTAGGCAAAAGGCCACATTGCTGCTTGACCTGTTGCAATAGCATTAGCTGCTTCATTGAAAGCAAACTGCTCGTTAGCGGGAACGGCATAGGGCATTAATTCGCGATATTGCTTGGCCGCTTCAATTGCTTCATGGTTGATGGTAGGCACTTCAAAATGGGAGATCTGTTTCTGGCTGTTATAGACGGGCTGCATCCAAGTGCCACCTAAGCTCCAAATCATGCTAGAGAATTCATCGTTAATATGGGGCTTATCACCCGACATTAGCGCTAGACCGTAAAAGTCATGAGTCAGTATTTTATCCGCCAATGTAGTGCCTGCTTTACGAGTGAAGAACTGAGCTTGATCTCGTAACTCTGTTAAGGTTTTTGCTGGTGCGAGTGGATAGCCAAACTGACGCAGAAAGTGAGCTTTTTCAGTTTTATTATCAAAGAGATCTGCTCGATAATGATTCCCCATAACATAATTGTTATAGGGAATAGCATGGATTTCACCTTGATAGGACAAGATGTTAAGTAGCGATGGGTAATAGGGTTCTAGGTATTTCTCCATGGCCTTTTCGCCATCGGGATCGTAAAGTTTAGCGAGTTCAATTAAGGGCACTGTATAACCATTGGCAGCCCATTCTTTAGCCCAGCCCGCTTCCATTGTGAGTAAATCGTATTTGCCTGAACCTTGAAGTAAATTCTGGGTCTGTAAGTTAAACATATCCTCTAATTCAGTACTGACCACCTGCACTTTTACGCCGGTTTTAGCGGTGAATTTAGGTAACATTTCTTGGGTTAAATAGTCGGTCCAAAATCCTTTTTCAGCGACCAAAGTAATGGGGGTTTTGTTTGTTAGCGGCGGGATTTGTGCCAATGAAAATTCTGCGTAACAGGGCATCATTATCGCTGCGGTTAAACAAAGAAAAATAAATCTGATCTGGTTTAACAAAAATAACACCTTAATGTTACGTGTTGACTCTGAGTTAATATCATTAATTCAGCATTATGTATATTTAAGGATAGGTGGGATCAGAACTTATGCCGCGATTTTATGATGATTTTTATTGTGTTTTTTACTTTTTGAGCAAAAAGCCGGTAACTCGATCTTAGCTAAGTTACCGGAAAAGGGTGGGAGTAGTGTGAATCGTTAACGGTGTTGGCGTTGTTGTTCTCGTAATTGCCTCAAAGCAATAGGTAGATCGAAGTGTTGTTCAATCAAGAGTCGGAGCAGCTTTGATTTGGATATACTGCTTTCTTCTGCCAGTGTAGCAAGATGGGTTATAGCCGCTTCACTGAGGGAAAATGTTGCTTTGCGATAGTGTGTTTTAGTTTCTACTTTTGCCGGGAATAATACGTCTGTTTCTAGGCTTTGTTTGTGCAAGCTCAACACATTGGAATGGCTCCGCGCCATGTCTGTGGTTTTTGTGACAGTTGCATCTGCTTTATGATCTAGATTGCTTTTTATCTTATTCAGACTTTGTCCCATTGCGTACAAGTTTGCCGCTTCAATAAACTCATCTAACGAAAGCGAGTGCTGTAAGCTGCTAGATGACATAGCGTTTTTCTTGAGATCGCTGAGTCCCATTTTGCCCCCTTCGTTGAGTAGTCGTGTGAGTGGATTGAGTTTGATGGGTCAAATGATGATGCATTTGACTCACCCCCTGAGCGTGTAACGCGGGATGTAGGAGATTGGCTAAGCTGGCAGCACAATCGACTTGGAATAGTTCACAGGCGATAGTTCGAATTTCTTCGGCTGCTTTTCCTGCGGGCTCGATTTCAATTACCGATAATCCTGATTCTTCACTGTCATCATAAACATTACGACAGTAAGTTATCGCGTCAAGGACATGGATATCATAGGTTTTACAGACTTCTTTGGCCTCCAAAATTCGGTTAGCTTGATTGGGTAGACTTGGACATTGGGTGATCACAAAAGAAGCCCGTAACTTGGGATTAATCATCTTACACGTCGCGACGATATCGTCCATATGACATACGGTTTTTAAATCGCGGCGCTTAGGTCTTAAGGGCATTAAAATGTAAGAGGCGACAGACATGGTTGCTCGTAGCGCTAGGTTATCTTGCCCACCGCAGTCGACTATGACTACATCATAGTGTTGCTCAAGACTGAGTAAGTCATTACGGATCTTACCGTAAAGCTGTACGCAATTGATGCTGGCAAGTTGCGGATTGTTGTTTCTTGCATGGATCCAGTCAGAGGTGGTGCGCTGGGGATCGCAGTCCACCATAATGACTGAGGCGCTACATTCTGTGGTTAGAAATACAGCTATATTTTGGGCCAAGCAACTTTTACCGCTGCCGCCTTTTTCTCCACCGATTAAGACTATCATGACGCATTCCTTAATTCTTTTGATGACCCTTGTGCAGCGAGTTGATGTGTTTGGAGCTATCCGCATTGATGTCCGAAATCGAATGTAAACCTAATGTTAATCTCGGTCAATTGGCTGATTTTTGACGTTTTTTAATTAAATTGTCGTAGGCGTTTTTCTGTCAGTATCTGGTCATATGTCGTTAATTTGACAAAAAAGATGAGACGAGGGATTTATAAAAATGTTTTTTTATCTTATTGGTTTTACATTGTTTTATCTGTTATCCGTCAGCTAAAAGGGTTGTTTGTGGTGATCGGTAACTGTGCATAGGACTTAGGGTGTAGTTTTTTATTTCTTCCTTGGTACAAATGTTAATTTTATATTTCTAAATGTTATTAACTGATCTGAGTAAATTATCAGCTTCTCAGTCGAAAGTGGTCTTGTTTGGTGAGGCACTTGTCATCAAACTGCCAAATGCTGGCTTTATCATCTCTATAGACTGACGTCTAAATCGCTTGAAATTTCAACCATGGAGAAGGGATGCCAAATGGATATCAAAACTATTATGCCTATTAAGTTTGAACTCGTTGAAACTGCACCGTTATTTCATGAACTACTTAATCTGCGGGCCACAGTTGGCCTCCCTTCTATTGGCGTTGAACTTGCGGATGTACAGGCATTGTTCTGGGTCTCTATTCGATTAAGTGACAAGACTGAATTGGAACATGCCGGCGCTGGGGCCGCTAAGTCTAATCTATTGGCAACGGCGTGTGTTTATGGCAACAAGCCCGGGCATTTGATGATTGAAGATTTTATTGTCTTACCCGAATACCAATCCTATGGGCTAGCAAAGATAATACTTGAGCGGGTGATGGCCTTTGTTGATGACCATGCGAGTGCGGGAACTTGTGTCAGTATGACCGCCCATGGTGAGCATGAGCGCTTATGTAGTGAATATGGTTTTCAGTATGCTCCCTGCGCTAATTTAGGGCCTAATTTGTTAAAAATTATCGCTTGATATTCATGTGAGAATGCCTTTTAGGTGTTAGCTAGCGCGTATTTAAGCCCTTGGGTATATCGTCACTTTTGCGTGAGTTAACGGCGACATTCGTTCGCTTATGTTGTAGCATCCGTAGGATTATCGTGACGTTCTGTATGAGATAACAACCTATGGATCAGCAACTCCTTATTGATGCTGTTAATCAAAAAATGCCCTTTGGTAAGTACGCTGGACGTAAGTTGCTTGAACTACCCGAACCTTATCTGGTGTGGTTCCATAAGCAAGGTTTTCCTCAGGGGAAACTTGGTGAGCAATTAGCCCTAATGTACGAAATCAAACTTAATGGCTTAGAAGGCATGCTAAAACCGCTGTTGAAATGAGTTCCCTTCTTTTAAGAAAAATACTGCTTTTGCGATAAGTGTTGTATTTCGTGATAGAGATTAGCGATTTATTGTTTTTAGCATGCTTTAATGCAGCATATTAGCAAAACAAAAGGAACGCAGGCATGATGGCAAAATGGGTAAAATTAGCGGCAGTAGCGACTTTAGCGTTAGGCATGTCAAGTGCTTGGGCTCAGGGTGTCACCCACGAAGGTACTGTTGTTGATACGATGAACGGTGGCGGTTACACCTACGTACAGATTAAAGAAGCTGATACCACTTTTTGGGCCGCGGGTCCTCAAACTGAAGTGAGCAAAGGCGATAAAGTGGCTGTGGTTGAGCAAATGTGGATGAACGAATTCACCAGCAAAACCTTGAACCGCACCTTTGATAAACTGTTATTTGTTGGCCAAATCGATAAGAAATAGTCAGCAGTATCGAGTGCGCTAACCTGAGCGCCTCTGTAATTCAACGGCTTCGATACTTTCGAGGCCGTTTTTGTTTTTAGCGTTCAATGCCGCTAAATCTGAGTTTGTGACTATCTCGATGGGGACAAAGGCGGCAAAATAGCGGCTATTTTTCTAGCTGTTATTACTCAGCAGGGGATCACTCAAGTGATGGCGTTTGAACAGTTCGAGATCCAGCCTTATCAGTCATGTTATGCACGTGAAGTGAGTGAGTTATTTCACCTTTGCGTGCACAGCATTACCCATGTTCGTTATTCGCAGGCGCAGCTTATGGCTTGGTCTGCGGCGCCAAGATCGGCTAAACATTGGCATTTACGGTTAAGCCGCTCGAAGGCGTGGGTGGTTTTAGCCATAGATGAAGCGACTGCTTCTTCAGTTTGTTGCGGTTTTATCAATGTCGAAACCCATTTCCCCCGCCAAGGTTACTTAGATAGTTTATATATACATCCAGATTATCAAGGGCAGGGATTAGGTGAGCGCGCTTATCTTGTTTTAGAAGCTTGGGCTAAGGCACAAGGCTATGTGCGCTTGAGCTTGGACGCATCTTATCTCTCTAAAGGGTTGTTTACTCGGATGGGATTTATTCAAATACAGCGCAGTTATCAGCAAAAACTTGGGCAAGTGATCCCCGGTTTCTATATGGAAAAGAATATAGGAAAGAATATTTAACGCGCGTTTACTATGGTTTCAGCTAGAAAGTGATGTAAGGTATTCCACAGTAAAACATTAGCTTAACGCCGTTTAGTGACACTATTTAACTTAATCAGCACTGTTTAGCTTAAATTAGAATTCGGTTAATCTAAGTCAATTAATGATTCAAGATGGAGGGCAGAGAATGAAGATTCGACTATTTACGCCATCGGATGTCTCGCAGTTGGCGGCAATCTTTGAGGCGAGTGTAATGCAAGGTTCTGGTGAGTTTTACTCCTTCGCCGAGCGCTCTGCATGGGCTTATATCGAAGGTGAGACCCGCAGCGAGAGTTATTGGCTTGAACGCTTAAAGGGCACCACTATTTGGGTTGCCGAAACCGATAATATGCTGGTGGGTTTTATCAATCTTAAGATAGGCGCCGACAGCGATGTTGAAGCCGCTGCCGAAGTGGAATGCTTGTTTGTTCATCCAGAATATGCCCGTTCTGGGGTGGCTACCTCTTTGTATTTTGCGTTGTTTGAAGAAGTTAAAATCTTAGCGCTGAAACGATTAACGGTTGAAGCATCCTATCTCGCGCGACCTTTTTTTGAGAAACAGGGATTTCGCAGTATTCGTCGTAATGAACATAAGCGTTTTTTGAATGCGACGGATAAAGCACAGGGCCAAGCTCAAGTGTTGGTTAACTTCAGCATGACACTCGCCCTCTAACTCAGCTTATCAAGGTGCTGATTTGGTTTGCTAAACGAGGCCGTTAGCACGGCTTTATAACATCGCCATAGAAGCGCCAATAAAAAACACTGCCAAAGATGACTTGTGGCAGTGCTTATCAAGCTGGCATCTAATCACTTACTCAATCGTTTGCTTGGTAGTTTGCTAATAACTAATAAATAGTGAAGCTGAATTACTGAATCGCTTTGTTAAATCACTTGTATTACGCATTAGGCGATAAATCGAACACTAATGCGGTAACTGGGCCGCTTGTTGCAGTAAAGTCGACACTTGCGAGTTGTGTCAGATGTGCGCCATCCCCAGCCGTGAGTGTTGTGCCATTGATATCCAACGTACCTTCAATCAATTGAACATACAGATGACGATTTGCTTGAGCGGCGCTTCTGTCCATCGTTACTTTTTCGCCTTCACTCAACACTAAACGATATAGGGTCGCATCCTGTTGCACTTTGAGCGTGCCATTTTCACCGTTTGGTGTCACCACGGCCGTCAGTGGTGAGCTTTGCTCGAATGCCTTTTGCTGATAACCCGCATCTATGCCTAAAGTATCTGGGCGGATCCAAATCTGTAAAAAGTGCAGCGGCTCAGTTTTAGAGGCATTAAACTCGCTGTGGTAAATGCCTTTACCTGCGGACATCAATTGAAACTCTCCTGCGGGTAAGGTTTTGATATTGCCGAAGCTATCCTTGTGAGCGATAGTGCCGGATATCACGTAACTGATGATCTCCATGTCTTTATGACCATGGGTATCAAAACCTGCGCCGGGTGCCACTCTGTCATCGTTGATGACTCTTAGGGATGATATCCCCATGTGCTCTGGGTCATAATAGCTAGAGAAAGAGAAGGTATGTTGACTCTTTAGCCAGCCTAAGTCTGCTTGACCGCGATCCTGTGCTTTTCTTAATGTGATCATCTTGCTTTCCCCTTTATTTGATGCGGTTAGCGAATAGGTTATCTACAGCGAATTTGCCAGCACCAGATACCGTCAATGAGACTGTGGCTGCTAATAGGGCGAGACCAAATTCGTAACCGTTATTGGCAAGGAACAGACCGTTGCCTATATGTACCGAGAAAATCGCCACAACCATAGTGAATGACAATACGAGGGCCGTTGGGCGAGTCAGCAGGCCGAGCAATAGGAACAGGCCGCCGAAGAATTCACTTGAACCTGCCATCAATGCCATTAAGTAACCTGGCGTCAAACCAATGGATGCCATCCATTGTCCAGTGCCTTCTAAGCCGTAACCGCCAAACCAGCCAAACAGTTTTTGTGAACCATGGGCGATTAAGATGATCCCGATAGGAATGCGCAGTGCCAGTGGGGCAAAACTCGGGGCTGATTTCAGTGTTTTTGTGATCAGTGCTTTCATGGGATATTCCTCATTTCAAATTATTTAACGAATAGTTAAGGGTATTGTTCACTCAGTCTTAAGTCAGTTTGGCTGCAGTTCCGAAGAACGTCTCCATTGCTAAGCAGTGTAGACTTGACCTTTGGCAAAGAAAATCGGAACATTTTCAATGTCCATTTCAAATAATTTGAATATAAGGTTTATATGTTGCCATCTATTAGTCTCGATGGATTAATCGTGCTCGATGCCATTGATAAAAAAGGCAGTTTTTCTGCTGCTGCTGAGTCCTTGTTTCGGGTGCCGTCGGCACTGACCTACACAGTGCAGAAACTGGAAAGCGATTTAGGTACAAAATTATTTGAACGTAAGGGCCAGCGCGCCGAGCTGACCTTAGTCGGTCAACTTGTGCTGCGCCAAGGCAGAGAAATCCTTGCGGCAACATCAAGGCTCGAAGAGGCGGTGCGTCAACTCGAGACAGGCTGGGAGTCTTCATTGACCTTAGCCATAGATACAGTGGTGCCGGATTTACCCCTGCTGCAGTTGATTGGTGAGTTTACTGAGCTGGGTAAGCAAGTGACTGTGAATATCAGCGAAGAGTCCTTAGGTGGCGGCTGGGATGCGCTCTATTCTGGCCGTGCCGATATCGCTATCGGCGTAACAGGGGAGTTGCCCAAAGGCCAATATCACGTGGTGGAAATTGGGGAGTTGGAGTTTGTATTTGCTTTAAATCCTTCGCATCCATTGGCGCAACATGCTGGCCCAATTCCGACTGAGGCATTGTTGCAATTTCCTTCTATTGTGGTGGCAGACAGTTCGACCGCCCTAGCACAGCGATCAAGTGGTTTATTTGATAGTCGCCAAGTGATCCGTGTGCCGAACATGCAGACCAAAATTAAGGCGCAGCAATTGGGATTAGGTGTGGGTTACATTCCAAAGCACTTGATCTTAGATGCGTTGGCGGCGGGAAGCCTAGTGGCTTGTCATGTGGAAATGCCGCGCCCAACGCAAGCTGTGTTTATGGCATGGCGTAAATATGCTGAAGGCAAGGCGCAGGATTGGTTTACTGCGCGTTTACCGCAATGTGATTGGCAATTTTAAGCTCAGGTTTGTTTAGCGCTTTGTAAGTAGCCACTCACTTTGTTCCTCACAGCATTAATGTTTTCGCCATGAGGAGCATAGCGCCTAACCTATACGTTGGCTGTGGCTGGTGTAATGCACATGCTGTGACAATAAATCAGACAGATTCGGTGAGCGATTCAAGAATCGAATAAAGGCCTGTGGCAAAGTCAGTGACTCCATCGACTCCTGCCAGCGGGCTTGCAGCAATGGATGATAGCCTTCCTTACCCGCAGCAGTGTAAGAGGTCGATACCCCGACATACAGTGACTCAGGTTCAACCGGATACCATAGTGATTGGCTATCTTGCTGCATCATCTCTAGTCTGAATAAACGCTCGCCCAGTGGACGGCGGCCATCGTAGTAATACCGTAAGCCGTAGGTGTAAGGGAAGCTACCCGCACCAGTGCCTCGGACACTGTTGTTGGTTGCCGCGTTAATCGCCGATTCGAGCGCTTGATAGAGAAACTGACCTTGAATTTCATACTTAACTAATGGTAATTCGAAGGGGAGTAATTGCCCCATCACATCGGCTAGTGTTAATTGTCCTTGGGCCACCGATTGGCGCACACCGCCGGCATTATGCAGAGCAAAGTTCACCCTAGGGTCGACCAGTTTGGCTTCTTGGAACATGCTGCGACTCACCCAAGGTGCTATTTCACTACCGTGGGGCAGGGCTTTAGAGGGTAAGCGGGTATGGACTAAGTTCTTCGGCACCAGTGCTAACACTTTGTTTTCCATCTCTGCGATGGCAGGTTTGTAGATGTCTCGGATCACACCATCGATATCGGCATCGGCATCATCCCAAAGGATATTCGGATGCTGATTAAGCTGCTGGCGCACAGCTTGGTAATCTTGGTTATCGACTGCCGTGTTAGCACTTAAGATAAAGTGTTGATCCAGCATGAAATAGTTGCCACCCTTTAAATTCAGCACTTTCCCATCAGCGTCAAACGTTATCTCGGCTAAGCCGACGACTTCGGCATATTTACCCGCATGCACTATGGGTGTGTTATTGATGACTTCACCGTAGGGCAGGTTGCTCAAACCTAGGGCGCGAAAATCCCCCTGTAGTGTATGTGTGTGACCGCCGACGATAAGGCTAATACCATCGACTTCAGCCGCGAGGCGTTTATCTTGATCTAAGCCTAAGTGACTGAGCACGATAATATGCTTAATACCTTGATTTTTAAGGTGCTTAACCGTACGCGCGGTAGTGGCGATAGCATCGACAAAATGGGTGTCGGGATCGGGACGAGCGATCTCTTTCATCTGATCTAAGGTAATACCGACAATGGCTAATGTCTTATCGTGGAAGGGCTTAAGCAGGTATTTCGCGCGTTTTTGCTCATGATCATAATCCAATATATTAGGCAAACCTCGCAGACAACCGGGTTTGTTGAGATCTTCTTGGCTTAAATCCATGTTGCCTGCAAGCAATGGGAAATCAATTTGCTTGGCAAACTCGGCAAGTCTGGCGTTACCTTCATCAATATCGTGGTTGCCAATGACCATAGCATCAGGTGCCAACAGATTGAGTAAGTGGGCGTTGGCCTTACCTTTAAAATGGCTGAAATACAGCGTGCCCTGGAAGCTGTCACCACCATGCAGGAAAATAAAAGGCGTATTAGTTTGTGCAGCGGTGTGACGCGCTTTTGTGATGTGATGGCCGATGCGGGCATAACCACCGCTATGGCTGGTCACATCTAGCTTATGTTGGCCTATGTTAAGGCTAAATTGGACGCGGCAGGGTTCAAAATTCGAATGGGTGTCATTAATGTGCGCGAGTGAGAGTGTGTAGCTCTGTGTCATAACTTACCTCTATTACGGCGGGTGAGTATATACCCAAGCAACCTGAAAATGCGAGTTTCAGAGGGTTCTGAGTCATCCGCATTCTAAAAGAATAAAGGGAGCTAGGCTCCCTTTATATTAACAAGCACTAAACTTGGTTAGCCTTCAGCCGGATTTGGCTTCGTCATCATCGGATGCGGCTTCAAAATCACCGTCATCGGATAGGCGAATGCCTTTTTGCTTCATGCGCTTAGTCCAAAGTTTACGTGCCAATTGCTGCATATCGGTCGCTGGGTCGTTTAGATCGACAATCTCTAATCCTAACATAGATTCGATGATATCTTCTTGAGTTACGATACCTTGGCTACTGCCGTACTCGTCGACCACCATCGCAATTTGGGTGTTACGTTTAATCATACGCTCAAAAAGTGGCAGAATTTTTGCGGTTTCAGGTACCACAAATAAACTCCGTTTAAGTTCACCAATCGGTGCTTCTGGCGTGTAACGCTCTGCTAGCAATACATCGGTGCGGGTAATGTAACCAATCACATCATCATGATCTTGGTCGTAAACTGGAATTCGGGTAAAAGGCTTGTCGCGGTATTGGCGCACAAACTCATTTTGGGTGAGATCTATGGGCAAAGAAAACATCACAGTGCGCGGCGTCATGATCGCCGTGACTGGCATATCTCGCACCTTCAGCATTTGCGTCAAAATTTTTGACTCTTGCTCATCAAGCTCACCGGATTCATGGCCAATTTTGGCCATAGCACTCATCTCTTGGCGTATGTAGTGGCCTTCATCACCTTTGCCCATTAGGCGAGTGACTTGCTGTGACATCCAGATCAGCGGTTTAGTGGTACGCTTCATCCACAGCACGGCAACAGAAACACTTGGTGCGAGGCGACGCCAATGGTTTGCACCCAATGATTTAGGAATGATTTCTGAGAAAAACAGGATAATAAAGGTTAATACGCCCGAGAAAACACCTAACATATCGTCACCAAATACTTTAGCCGCTTGCGCACCTGCAACGGCGGCACCGACGGTATGAGCGATAGTATTTAGGGTAAGGATTGACACCAAAGGGGCTTCGACATTCTCTTTCAATCTACGTAAGCGCGCGGCTGCGGCACTGTCAGTTTGTTCGAGTGATGCGATATAACTTGGGGTAACCGATAACAGAACAGCTTCGAACACACTGCACAGAAAAGAAACAGCGACAGCGACAAGCACTATAATGATGAGGGTTAACATATAGGTGGAATTACAACTCCGTATTTTAGGCCAATATTAGCCCGTGGAGATTCTATCATAGGTGAATTGAGTTACTGGCTAAAATTTATTTGCGTCTGTATAATTCGCCGCCCTGTTGCAGGATCCGGTTTTTGGTGTTGAGGTTAGCTATATGAGTGAAAAGAAGATCAATTTATTAGACCTTGATCGTAAGGCGATGCGCGCATTATTTGCGGAAATGGGTGAAAAACCCTTTCGTGCCGATCAGCTCATGAAATGGCTATATCATTTCGGTGTCAGTGACTTCGAAGAGATGACCAACATCAACAAAGTGTTACGTCAAAAATTGGCGGCCCGCTGCGAGATCGTTGCACCAGAAATTTCGAGTTTCCAAAAATCGACCGATGGTACGATAAAATTTGCAATCAATGTTGGCCAAGGCCAAGAAGTGGAAACGGTTTATATTCCTGAGGATGATCGTGCGACCTTGTGTGTATCTTCACAGGTTGGCTGTGCGCTGGAATGTACTTTCTGCTCGACGGGTCAGCAAGGTTTTAATCGTAACTTAACGGTTTCTGAAATCGTCGGCCAAATCTGGCGCGTGTCGCACTTTTTAGGATTTGCAAAAGACACGGGCGAGCGTCCGATCACTAACGTCGTGATGATGGGCATGGGTGAGCCATTACTCAATTTAGCCAATGTGATCCCTGCGATGGACATCATGCTCGATGATTTTGGTTTTAGTTTATCAAAGCGCCGCGTGACTTTATCAACATCAGGCGTAGTGCCAGCGTTAGATAAACTGGGCGATGCCATCGATGTGGCACTTGCTGTCAGTATTCATGCACCCAATGATGAGTTGCGTGACATTCTGGTCCCGATCAATAAAAAGTATCCGCTGGATGAGTTTTTAGCGGGTATTCGTCGCTATATTGCTAAATCAAATGCTAACCGCGGCCGCGTGACGGTTGAATATGTGATGCTAGATCATATCAACGACAGCACAGACCAAGCCCATGAGTTAGCTAAGTTAATGAAAGATACGCCTTGTAAGGTGAATCTGATCCCATTTAATCCGTATCCAGGCTCGCCTTATGGCCGCTCATCTAATTCACGTATCGACCGTTTTTCTAAGGTTCTTATGGAATACGGTTTTACTGTCATCGTACGTAAAACCCGTGGTGATGACATTGATGCCGCTTGCGGTCAGTTAGCTGGCGATATTCGCGACAGAACGAAACGTTTAGCGAAAAAACGCATGCAAGAAAACCAGATTTCAGTCACAATGAATTAACTCTTTGTTTGCACAGATTTATAGGCTTGCCCATGAAGCATGGATTGCCAAGGTTTTCGTTGATTTTAAGCCTGTCGTTATTGATGACAGGATGCGTCACTGAACGTACTTATACTGGGACAGATATTCCTGTTTCGGAACGAAAGTTAGACAAAGTCGCCGCCGCAAGAGAGCGGATGCAGCTCGGTTTAACCTATTTAAATCGAGGTAGCACGGAACAAGCCAAATACAATCTTGATAAAGCATTAGAATATGCTCCAGAGCTCGAAGATGTGCATACCGCTCTGGCTTATTACTATCAAACCGTGGGCGATTTAGTGCGTACCGAAGAGTCGTACATGAATGCCATTAGTACTAAGGACGCCTCTGGCGATTCCATGAATAATTTCGGGGTGTTTTTGTGCCAACAAAAGCAATACAACAAAGCTGAAAAAATGTTTTTGGCCGCAATTGAAATGCCCAAATATACGCGCACTGCCTCAAGCTATGAGAACTTAGGTCTTTGTAGTCGCGAAGCAGGACAAGCAGAAAAGGCACGACAGTATTTTCAGATGGCGTTAAAGTATGACCCGAGACGCTCGGTGTCATTACTGGAGTTGGCAGAGTTAGAAGTCGATCAAGGTGACTTTATTCAGGCGCGAAACCAATTAGCGCGCTATCACCAAGTGGCTGAGCAAACTCCAGAAAGTTTAGCGCTCGGGATCAAAATAGAGCAGGCAGTGAATGATGATGCCGCTGTGAAGAGATTTGGTATTTTATTGCTTGCCAAATTCCCAGCATCACCTCAGGCCAAGCAATACAGAGTTAATTTGCATCAATGAAAGATCATGAAACCAATGCGCCAGTTGAGTCGGTAGCACCGCAATCAGTCGCGCTAGATGTCACGCTTGGTACTTTATTAAAAGCCGCCCGCGAAAAAATGGGCCTTAGTATTCAAGATGCCGCTGTAAAGCTGCATCTACGTCCTCGTATTATTGAAGATATTGAAGCTGACAATTTTACAAATATTGCCTCATCGACTTATGTACGTGGCTATGTGAAAAACTACGCGCGTATGGTCAGTGCCGATGCGGCTTTGATTGAAGCTTGTCTTGTGCAGCAAGTGCCAGTTGTGACTGAGCCTGCAATGCAAAGTTTTTCACGCAAAACCACATATCAAGCTCGCGATACACGTTTAACTTGGCTGAGTATTTTTATCGTCATAGTGTTACTCGGTTCGTTAGTCGTCTGGTGGATGCAAAAAACGACCTTGCTAAGCACTATTGATGTGTCGCAACCCACGGCTGAAGAGGTCGCAGCAGCGAATCAGACGCTTCCAGGTGATGTGTTATTGACCGAAACGGATGCCAGTCCTCGTTTGACTGAGATTGCCGCAAACGGCTCAATGTCTATCGATGGTCCAATTAAAGATACTGATGCAAGCACTATTGATGTCAGCACAGGACCAACGGACAATAATTATCCTCAGACCGTTGATACGAGTAATGAAGATGGTGGTTCAGCAATCGCAGCCACTACGACAACGCCATCGGTTCCGCAAACGACAGCTCCTGTAGTCCAACAGCCTGTTAGTGCAACGCCTTCACCGACCACAACATCAACGACCACTGCAGCAAGTACTTTGGTTGCTGTTGCAGGACAATCGATTATAGATGTCCAGTTGACGGGTGATTGCTGGATAAACATTGTTGATGCTAAAGGTAAAGCATTAGTCGATGGTGTTAAAGGCGCTGGCGCAACAGTGCAAGTGAGCGGTGTACCGCCGTTTAAAGTCATTTTAGGTGCGCCCCATGTAGCGACTTTAAGCTTAGATGGACAAATTGTTAGCCTAGCGGATTTCCCCAAGGGACGAGTCGCGCGGTTAACCTTGCCTAAAGCCTAACGACCGCGTAATGATCTGCAGCACGTACCGAAATAGAGCGTATTAAGCATGTATAATGAAACTCCCATAAAAAGACGTCCTTCCACCCGCATTTATGTGGGTAATGTACCGATTGGTGATGGGGCGCCGATTGCTGTTCAGTCAATGACCAATACTAAGACCACAGATGTTGAAGCGACAATTGCTCAAATTCGTGCCTTAGAGAAAGTCGGTGCCGATATAGTGCGTATCTCTGTACCCACTATGGATGCGGCTGAAGCCTTTAAGCTCATTAAGCAAGCGGTCAATGTTCCTTTAGTGGCCGACATTCATTTTGATTATCGCATTGCTTTAAAAGTTGCTGAGTATGGTGTCGATTGCCTTCGAATCAATCCGGGTAATATAGGCAATGAAGAGCGTATTCGTAGCGTGGTGGAATGTGCCCGTGACCATAATATTCCCATCCGTATTGGTGTGAATGGTGGGTCATTAGAAAAAGATCTAATGGACAAGTACAAAGAACCCACACCTGAAGCCTTGCTTGAATCAGCTATGCGCCATGTGGATATTCTGGACAGATTGAACTTTGACCAGTTTAAGGTCAGCGTTAAAGCCTCCGATGTATTTTTAGCGGTCGAATCCTACCGTTTATTAGCAAAACAAATTCGCCAACCCTTGCATTTAGGCATTACCGAAGCTGGTGGCGCGCGCGCTGGTTCAGTGAAATCGGCCGTAGGCTTAGGTATGTTATTGGCCGAAGGCATAGGTGATACCCTGCGTATTTCCTTGGCCGCTGATCCGGTCGAAGAAATCAAAGTCGGTTTTGACATTTTAAAGTCGCTGCGTATTCGTAGCCGTGGCATTAACTTCATTGCTTGTCCATCTTGTTCTCGTCAAGAGTTCGATGTGATCAGTACAGTCAATGAGTTAGAGCGTCGCCTCGAAGACGTGACTACCGCCATGGATGTGTCTATTATCGGCTGCGTAGTTAACGGCCCAGGTGAAGCCTTAGTGTCGCACATCGGTTTAACCGGTGGGCACAATAAGAGCGGTTACTATGATGAGGGTGAACGTCAAAAAGAACGTTTTGACAACGACAACATTGTCGATTCCCTCGAAGCGAAAATTCGCGCAAAAGCCAGTCAAATGGCGAACCGTATTCAAATAAAAGACACAACTGAGTAATATGTACCCGCATTTGGGCATAGATTACGCCTAATGATGTTGAGCTAGGCCCCGAAACCGACGGGGTCGTTTTACGTTTTACGCTCAAAAGCCTATAATGCGTGACATTTTTATTAATTTAGCGAAATCGGACGAGTCGATACAGTGGCAAAACAGATCCAAGCGATTCGCGGAATGAATGACATTCTGCCAACTCAAAGTCCTCTATGGCAAAAAGTGGAAGCGGTACTACGTTCGAGCGTCAGTGCTTACGGTTACAGCGAAATCCGCACTCCAATAGTGGAAAATACCGATCTTTTTAAACGCTCTATCGGTGAAGTAACTGATATTGTTGAAAAAGAAATGTATACCTTCGCAGATAATAACGGTGATAGCTTAACGCTGCGCCCAGAAGGTACCGCGTCGACAGTGCGTGCAGGTAACGAAAACGGTCTGCTATATAACCAAGAGCAACGTCTTTGGTATATGGGTCCTATGTTCCGCCACGAACGCCCACAAAAAGGCCGTTATCGTCAGTTTAACCAATTTGGCGTTGAAGTGTATGGCATTGGCTCGGCTGATATTGATGCTGAAGTCCTAATGCTATCGGCACGTCTGTGGGAAAAACTCGGTATTAGCGAGCACGTCTCGTTAGAGCTAAATACCTTAGGTGATCCTGCTGAGCGCGCTGTTTATCGTGATGCCTTAATAGCGTTTTTAGAGCTGCATAAAGATGCGCTCGATGAAGACAGTAAGCGTCGCATGTACAGCAATCCGCTGCGAGTATTGGATTCAAAAGATCAAAATGTCCAAGCCATATTGGTTGATGCACCTGAGTTAATGGATTTTCTCGGTGAAGAATCGAAGACACATTTTTCACAATTGCGTGAACTACTTGATGCTGTGGGTATCAAATACACCATTAATCCGCGTCTAGTACGTGGTTTAGATTACTATAATCGCACTGTATTTGAATGGGTTACATCTAGTTTAGGCTCACAAGGTACTGTACTTGCGGGTGGTCGCTACGATGGTTTAGTCGCCCAGTTAGGTGGTAAAGATACTCCAGCGGTCGGTTTTGCTATGGGCTTAGAGCGCATTGTCTTGCTACTTGAAACCTTAGAGCTGACCAAAGATATTCCGCCAGAAGTGGATGTGTATGTCACGGCCATGGGTGATAGCTGTCTGGTTGAAGCCATCAAGGTCGCGCAGGAATTACGTAACGCACTGCCAAACCTTAAAGTGATGAGTCACTGTGGCGGCGGTAACGTGAAGAAACAAATGAAGCGTGCCGACAAAAGCGGTGCGAGTGTGGCACTACTGATAGGTGAAGATGAACTTGCCGAAAGTATGGTTACAGTTAAACATTTACGCAATGACATCGAACAACAACGGGTAGCTCGAAGTGCCTTAGGCGCATTTTTGGCTGAACTGATCAAATAAAGGGGACGTGCGCGTGGAAATTTATAGCACAGAAGAACAACAAGTTGATGCTATCAAGCAGTTCTGGAAAGATTACGGAAATTCAATTTTAATCGGTGCCGTAGTGGGTTTAGGCGGCTTATATGCGTGGAATTATTATTCTGACGTTAAAGTGGCGCAAGCGGAAGAAGCTTCAAAAGCGTTCCAAAATTTGACCACTAAATCTGCCGATGAAGCCGCTATGCTTGCGGGTGTCGCCGAGTTTTCTAAAAATCACGATCAAAAGGGCTATCAAGCCTTGTTAGAACTGATCGTGACCAAAACTGCGGTAGAAGCGAAGGATTATCCAAAAGCGATTGATGCTTTGAACAAGGTGATTACGGCTAAACCCGGTGCTGGTTTAGATGTGATTGCGACTTTGCGTTTAGCACGAGTACAAGCAGAGCAAGGTCAAATTGATGCAGCTCTAGCGACCTTAGATCAAGTAACAGATAAAGCTTTCTTTGCTCAGCGCGATGAGTTGAAAGGTGATTTCTTAGTACGTCAAGGTGATGTTGAGAAGGCAAAAACAGCTTATCAAGCTGCCATGGACAATGGTGGTGTGGTGACAAGCCCTGCGCTTAAAATCAAACTTGATAGCCTAAATCAGGCATAAGGGATCCCTTGATGAAGTCTTGGTGCAAAAACCTGCTAGCCGCTGGATTAAGTCTGGCCATGTTATCCGCCTGTTCGTCGAGCGATGTCGAAGAAGAACCGGTAAGTGAGTTAACTGCCATTCAGGCGACAGTGTTTCCTGAAGTGAGTTGGAGCACCTCTGTCGGCAATGGTGTTGGAGATTATTATTCTCGCCTCGCCCCCGCCGTTAGTTACGGAAAAATTTTTGCCGCCGACCGTTATGGTGAAGTGGTTGCCTTCGATGAGGCCACTGGCGAGCGCGTTTGGACTAAAGATTTCAGCGAAGAGTTTCGTGATAACGCTTTAGCGAAAAATAAAGGTGCGCGTATTGCTGCTGGTGTGACTGCTGCGCGTAATAAAGTCTTTTTAGGTGGTGAAAGTGGGCTGCTTGCTGCACTGAACGCTGAAGATGGTCAAGTGTTATGGCATGTCGTTGCGGGCGGTGAATTACTGTCTGCTCCCACTGTGGCCGATGACGTCGTGGTGGTCAGTACCAGCTCTGGTTCACTCGAAGCGTTTAACGTTGATACTGGCGCTAAGCTGTGGGTGTATGAAATGCAATTGCCGAATCTGACCCTGCGCGGTACAGGTTCTGCAGCTTACGAAGCGGGTGGTTTCTTCATAGGTACCGCCGATGGCAAAGTGGCTGTTGTGATTAAAAACAATGGTCAAGCTGCGTGGGAACAGGCGATTTACAATCCAACGGGCGGTAACGAGTTTACGCGTATGGCCGACGTGGATATGACCCCCTTGATCCTTGGCGACAATTTATATGCGGTGAGCTACAACGGTAACTTAGTGTCGATGGAACTGCGCACTGGTCGAGTTGTGTGGACACGTAAGTATTCTAGCTTTAACGAGTTAGCATCAGCGGGCCTAAGCTTGTACTTAGTTGACGATCACAGCCGTATCTACTCAGTTGATAAACGTAACGGTTTGGAACTGTGGAGTAATTCTGAGTTAGCTAACCGCACTCTGACATCTCCGGCTGTATATAAAGACTATTTAGTTGTGGGTGATTTCGAAGGTTATTTACACTTCATCGATCGCAGTACAGGGACGATTGTGGGTCGTGTCCAAGTGGACAGCTCAGGATTATACAGCCAGCCGTTAGTGGTGGATGATAAAATCTATGTTCAAGGTCGCAGCGGAAAGTTGGCTGTTGTAACACTTCCATAGTTAAAAGTGTTATCCTTGCTGAGCCCCTGGAAGTGTGTTCCGGGGGCTTTTTATTGAAAAGTTTTTTAGAGGCAAAATCATGATCCCTGTAGTGGCCCTTGTTGGTCGGCCGAACGTCGGTAAATCCACCCTATTTAATCGTCTTACGCGCACGCGTGATGCGCTGGTTGCTGACTTTCCTGGCCTAACACGTGACCGTAAATATGGTCGAGCATTCTTATCCGGCTATGAGTTCATTGTGGTCGATACCGGCGGTATCGATGGCACTGAAGAAGGGATCGAGACGAAAATGGCTGAGCAATCCCTTGCTGCCATTGAAGAAGCCGATGTCGTTTTATTTATGACCGATGCGCGCGCGGGTTTAACCGCCGCGGATCTGTCGATTGCACAGCACTTACGTAGCCGTGAAAAAACCACCTTTGTGGTTGCTAACAAAGTTGACGGTATTGATGCTGATTCTGCTTGTGCCGAGTTTTGGTCTTTAGGTCTAGGTGAAGTTTACCAAATGGCGGCGTCCCAAGGACGTGGCGTGACCAATATGATCGAATACGCGCTGACCCCTTATGCCGAAGCGATGGGCATTGTGCGTCAAGGTGAAGACGAAGTTACTGAAGAGCGTGAATATACCGAAGAAGAAGCCGAAGCTGAGCAAAAGCGTCTGCAAGATTTGCCTATCAAGCTGGCGATCATAGGTAAACCTAACGTCGGTAAGTCAACCCTGACTAACCGTATTCTAGGTGAAGAGCGTGTCGTGGTATTTGATGAACCCGGTACGACCCGTGACAGTATTTACATTCCAATGGAACGTGAAGGTCGCGAATACGTGATTATCGATACTGCGGGTGTTCGTCGCCGCAGTAAAGTACATCAAGTCATTGAGAAATTCTCAGTGATCAAGACCTTGAAAGCGGTTGAAGATGCTAACGTGGTTTTGCTTATCATCGATGCCCGTGAAGGTATCGCCGAACAAGATTTAGGTCTGTTAGGTTTCGCACTCAATGCGGGTCGCGCTTTGGTTATTGCTGTCAACAAGTGGGATGGTATCGACCAAGGCATTAAAGATCGCGTGAAGAGCGAGCTTGACCGTCGTCTTGGTTTTATCGACTTTGCCCGTATTCACTTTATTTCGGCGCTGCACGGTACTGGTGTTGGCCATTTATTTGAATCGATTGAAGAAGCTTACGACAGTGCTACACGCCGCGTCAGCACATCTATGCTGACCCGTATTATGCAAATGTCGCAGGACGATCACCAGCCGCCATTAGTGAATGGCCGTCGTGTGAAGCTTAAATACGCTCACGCCGGTGGTTACAATCCGCCAATCGTGGTTATTCACGGTAACCAAGTGAGTAGACTGCCTGACTCGTATAAGCGTTACATGATGAACTACTTCCGTCGTTCATTGAAAGTGGTGGGTACGCCAATCCAGCTGCGTTTCCAAGAGGGTGATAACCCATTTGAAAACAAGACTGAAAAGTTGACTATGAGCCAAGAGCGCCGCCGCAAGCGCGCACAAAGCCATATCAAAGACAGAAAAACCAAATAGTGTTTTTTACCAGACACATTTGAAACAAAAGGAACCTTAGGGTTCCTTTTGTGTTTTAAGACGATTTCAGCGTCATGTAGATTTATTCGAGCGGCTTTATCTGAGTGACGGTTGAAATCACTTGTCCATGGCGCAAGCGGGTCTGCAAACTATCACCTATGGCCAGTTTATCAGCAGAGTCGACCACTTGATTGTGGATGTCAGTGGTAATGCTGTAACCACGGCTTAAAGTGGCAAGCGGACTGACGGTTTCGAGTTGATGGGCCGCGTATTTTATCCGCTGTTCATTTTGGCTGAGTTTGTCCTGCAATGCATCCTGTAAGCGGCTCGCAAGATAACTTAAGCGGTTACCCTCAATGGCGAGTTTATGCTTGGGAGATTGCTGTTCAAGGCGGCTTGCGAGCAACTGCTGACGGCGGCTGAGCAGATGCAAGCGATTCGACAGCGCGGACTCTAGTCGTAATTGCATCTCATCGAATCTTTGTTCGAACTGCTGCAAAGTCCGTTTAGGGTCTTGGCGTTGCAGTCTGTGCTCTAGCAAACTAAGTCGTCTTTCTTGTTTAAGCTGATAATGTTTCGCGCTTTGTTGCAGGCGCGATAAGGCTGTGGCGAGTTTTTGCGCCTTATTATCACTGTCTTGTGATAATAGCTCCGCGCCCGCAGACGGTGTTGGGGCGCGGATATCAGCAACATAATCACTGATAGTCGTATCAACCTCGTGGCCGACGGCGCTGACAATGGGTAGGGCGCTGTTATAAATCGTGTGGGCGAGGGCTTCGCTGTTAAAACACCATAAATCCTCAAGCGAACCGCCGCCGCGGGTGAGCAATAATACATCGACTTCTAAACGTTGGTTGGCGATATTGATTGCCTGACAAATACTCTGCGCTGCGGTTTCGCCCTGAACTTGGGTCGGATAGATAATGACTTCGATGGAAGGATCGCGCCTTGCCAATACATGTAACACATCACGGATCGCTGCACCCGTAGGTGACGTAATAACGCCAATGCGCTGAATATTCTTCGGTAGCAATCTTTTGGTGTCGGCGGCAAATAATCCTTCTGCGGCTAGCTTCATCTTGAGTGCATCGAACTGCTGGGCGAGTAATCCATCCCCAGCGGGCAGCATGGACTCAATTAATAATTGATAGTCGCCTCTGGGTTCATAAACGCTGATCGCGCCTTTGACCAGCACTTGCTGACCATTGATGGGCTTAAAGCTGACCGTCTGGTTACGGCCTTTAAACATGGCGCAACGGATCTGCGAAGAGTGGTCTTTTAAAGTGAGATACCAATGCCCTGAGCTGGGGGAGGAAAAGTTGGATATTTCGCCATTGAGCCAGATTTTACCCAGTTGCCCCTCGAGAATTTGTCTGACTTCACCATTGAGCCGCGAGACAGTATAAATGTTGTTTTTGGTGCCTTGCATCGAATAACTCAATAAAATGGGGATATTTACTATTTTCCATTTACCAGTGGCGATATGCAAGGTATAATCCCGCCGCAATATTTCACCTCTAAATCCTACTCAACTGGGGAGATGTTGCATATGCTACGTTTAATTAAAGAAGCGCTTACTTTTGACGATGTGTTGCTTGTTCCTGCGCATTCGACTGTACTCCCAAATACCGCCATTCTAAAAACTCGCCTGACCAATACCATTGAATTGAATATCCCACTTGTGTCTGCCGCTATGGACACAGTTACCGAAGCTCGTCTTGCGATCGCGATGGCGCAGGAAGGCGGCTTAGGCTTTATTCATAAAAACATGAGCATTGAAAAACAAGCCGAAGAAGTTCGTAAAGTAAAAATTTACGAAGCGGGCGTGGTTCAACAACCTGTGACTGTGACCCCATCAACGACCTTAGCCGATCTGAAAGTGTTAACACTGAAGAATGGTTTTGCGGGTTATCCCGTAGTCAACGAAGCCAACGAGCTGGTCGGTATCATCACTGGTCGTGACGTACGTTTCGTGACAGATTGGAGCAAAACGGTAGAAGAAGTGATGACGCCTAAAGCGCGTTTAGTCACTGTTGCCGAAGGCACTAAATTAGATGAAGTGCAAAAATTGATGCACTCACATCGTATCGAAAAAGTTCTTGTGGTTGATGATAACTATAAGCTGAAAGGCCTCATCACAGTTAAAGACTTCGAAAAAGCCGAACGTAAACCGAATGCCTGTAAAGATGAGTTAGGCCGTTTACGTGTTGGTGCCGCCGTAGGTGCGGGCGCTGGTAATGAAGAGCGTGTTGACGCTCTGGTTAAAGCCGGTGTTGACGTTTTACTTATCGATTCTTCCCATGGCCATTCCGAAGGCGTTTTACAACGCATTCGTGAAACTCGCGCTAAACATCCTGATTTGCAAATTATCGGTGGTAACGTTGCTACGGCTGAAGGTGCATTAGCCTTAGTCGAAGCGGGTGTTAACGCAGTTAAAGTGGGTATTGGCCCTGGTTCTATCTGTACGACTCGTATCGTGACAGGTGTTGGCGTACCACAAATTACTGCGGTATCCGATGCTGCCGCAGCCATGAAGAGCCTAGGTATTCCTGTGATTGCCGACGGCGGCATTCGTTTCTCTGGCGATTTAGCCAAAGCATTAGCCGCGGGTGCATCTTGCATTATGGCGGGCTCAATGTTTGCGGGAACTGAGGAAGCACCAGGTGAAACTGAGTTATATCAAGGCCGTGCGTATAAATCCTACCGTGGTATGGGTTCATTAGGTGCTATGTCTCAAGGTTCATCTGACCGCTATTTTCAATCGGACAACGCTGCAGACAAGTTAGTCCCCGAAGGTGTAGAGGCGCGCGTGCCTTATAAAGGCAAGTTGAAGGAAATCATCCATCAACATATGGGCGGCCTACGTTCTTGCATGGGATTAACAGGTTGCGCCACCATTCTAGAGCTGAATGAAAAAGCCCAATTTGTGAAAGTGACTTCAGCGGGCATGGGCGAATCCCATGTACACGATGTGACTATCACGAAAGAAGCGCCCAACTACCGTTCAGGTTCTTAATCGTTTGATAAGAGGGGCGGCGTAAGCCGCCTCTTTGTAAAACGTATGATCCAATACTTAAAGCTGGCAGTCGCTGCTTTGAGCAATGTTAAAACAATAGATGAGATAAAGGTTACCCATGAGCGATATTCATGAGCACAAGATACTGATCCTCGATTTTGGATCCCAGTACACTCAACTGATTGCCCGTCGTATCCGTGAAATCGGCGTTTACTGTGAATTATGGGCTTGGGACGTAACAGAAGCCCAAATCCGCGAATTTGCCCCGAACGGCATTATTCTTGCGGGCGGACCAGAAAGTGTTACGGCTGAAAACTCGCCGCGTGCGCCTGAATACGTCTTTACCGCAGGTGTGCCGGTACTGGGCATTTGTTACGGCATGCAGACTATGTCTGAGCAGTTGGGCGGTAAAGTGATCCAAGGTGTGGGCGAAGGTGAATTCGGCTACGCTCAAATTGAAATGCTGACAGATTCATTGCTATTCAAAGGCATTGAAGATGCGGTTAGCAGTGACGGCAAACCCTTACTCGACGTATGGATGAGCCACGGTGATAAAGTGTCGGCTATTCCTGAAGGGTTTGTGGCGGTCGCTAAAACGGACACTTGTCCATTTGCCGCTATGGCAAACGAAGAGAAGCAATTCTTCGGCGTACAGTTCCACCCAGAAGTGACCCACACTCGCCAAGGCATGCGCATGTTATCGCACTTTGCCTTAGATATTTGTGGCTGTGCGGCGAACTGGAAACCTTCCTCTATCATCGAAGATGCGATTGAGCGCTTGAAGAAGCAAATCGGTGATGATGAAGTGATTTTAGGATTATCGGGCGGTGTTGATTCTTCGGTTGTGGCTATGCTGCTACACCGTGCTATCGGTAAAAAACTGACCTGCGTATTCGTTGATAACGGTTTATTGCGTTTGAATGAAGCCGAGCAAGTGATGGAAATGTTTGGCGATCATTTCGGCCTGAATATCATCCATGTTGATGCGGAAAACCGTTTCCTCGATGCGATGAAAGGCGAAGCCGATCCAGAAGCTAAGCGTAAGATCATCGGCCGCGTATTCGTGGAAATTTTCGATGAAGAATCGAAAAAATGCGCCAATGCCAAATGGTTAGCGCAAGGCACGATTTATCCAGACGTGATTGAATCTGCCGGTAGTGCCACAGGCAAAGCCCATGTGATTAAATCTCACCATAACGTTGGCGGTTTGCCAGCCGATATGGCGCTTGGTTTAGTCGAGCCTCTGCGTGAACTGTTCAAAGATGAAGTGCGTAAAATTGGTCTTGAGTTAGGCCTGCCATACAACATGCTTTATCGTCACCCGTTCCCAGGACCAGGTCTTGGTGTACGCGTATTAGGTGAAGTGAAAAAAGAATACTGTGACTTGCTGCGCCGCGCCGATGCTATCTTCATTGAAGAACTGCATAAAGCCGACTTATACAATAAAGTCAGCCAAGCCTTTACTGTGTTCTTACCTGTACGCTCAGTCGGTGTTATGGGCGATGGCCGTAAATATGACTGGGTTGTATCACTGCGCGCCGTGGAAACAATCGATTTTATGACAGCCCATTGGGCACATCTGCCCTATGATTTCTTAGGTCGCGTATCAAACCGTATCATTAACGAAGTCGATGGCATTTCCCGTGTGGTTTACGATATCTCTGGCAAGCCGCCAGCGACTATCGAATGGGAATAAGTTAATTATTTGAATTAACGATTAAAAGGCGCCTAGTGCGCCTTTTTTGTTGTTCGATGGATTAACTTAGGCTAATGAGTCAGCCGTGAAATATCTGTGCTTGACTGATATAATCCGGCTTTATTTTTTGCTAAAAGAGATAAAGGTGTAAGTGGTGCAAACGCAACAAGACGAACAATCTCAGCAAGATGAACATTGGATGCAAGTCGCGATGGAGATGGCAGAAAAAGCCGAGGCCGAGGGCGAAGTGCCAGTAGGTGCGGTATTGGTCAAAGGCGGTCAGCAGATTGCGACGGGTTACAATTTATCCATTAGCCAGCACGATCCTAGCGCCCATGCGGAAATTTTATGTTTGCGGGAAGCGGGGCGTTTGGTCGAAAACTATCGTCTTTTAGATGCGACTTTATATGTCACCCTCGAGCCTTGCGCTATGTGTGCGGGCGCTATGGTGCATAGCAGAATTGCTCGTGTGGTATTTGGCGCACGCGATGAAAAAACGGGTGCAGCGGGTACTGTGGTGAATTTATTGCGACATCCGGCGTTTAATCACCAAGTTGAAGTCACATCGGGGGTGCTGGCCGATGCTTGTAGCGCGCAATTGAGTCGTTTTTTTAAACGCCGCAGGGAAGAGAAAAAAGCCCTGAAACAGGCTCAAAAGGCGCAGCAAGCTATTGGGTAAGTGACGATTAACGTGACAGGATTAATCCTGAGACTGAATAAAAGTAAAGAAGAGTTTTTGACGATTTAAAATACGGCGATGACGAATTTTTAGCAAAGTACGACGACGCGCAACGGTATTGTTGATGGTTTTTCTTCTCATATTGACCCCATTAATTGTTATTATCGATGCCCTACAGAGATTTATCTTAGGTCATAACCCAAGACAGTAGCAGTTGCACAGGAGTGCAGCAATAGCACTGGTCAGATAAGCTGAACTAAACGATGTTTTTAATCGCAAATTTGAGTTAGGTTGGCAAACCTTAATTCAGCTTGCCTGTTGCTTAGTATCTGACCTTGTTGAAGACATCTACGTACATCTTGATGTTTTTATGTTGATGTTCTAATTGCGTAAAACTCTGTACTTGATATATAAGAAGTGAGTTGTTGGATTGTCGTTTGGCCCATGCACCTGAGCGCTAACGAGTTAAGCTATTTAGGTTGATCAGGACTTAACGTTCCCGCAGGAAGTACGGGTTCTTCCGCAGTAAGATCGCTCGAGTCTTCATCGGGGTCAGGTTGTTTCGACTGATTATCCACCCAGACTAACGTGTCATAGTAGCGACGGATGCTGTCGACGTAATGAACGGCTTCACTGCCTCGGGCGTAACCATAACGTGTTTTTTGATAATATTTACGCTTTTGCAGTAGCGGTAGTACCTTTTTTAAATCTCGCCAAGCATTGGGATTTAACTCCATCGATTCCGCAAGCTTACGTGCATCTTCAATATGGGCATATCCTATGTTGTAAGAGGCCAGCGCAAACCACATGCGTTGACTCTCGGGGATCGATTCTGGCAGGCGATTGATCATATCGTTCAAATACGCCGCGCCGCCGCGAATACTTTCTTCGGCATCGAGTCGGTTGGTGATCCCAATCTCTTTGGCGGTTGGCTGAGTCAACATCATCATGCCACGCACTCCTGTGGCCGAGCGGGCATTAGGATTCCAATGTGACTCTTGATAGCTGGTTGCTGCCAGTTTACGCCAATCTAAATTGCCTGCATGGGTTTCAAATAATTGTCGATAACGCGGCAATACTGTCTCAATGGCACGGATAAATGCGCGAGTATCGATATAATCGAAGCGTTTTACATGACCAAAGTATTTCTCGTTGAGATGATCCAGCGTACCGGCAAGCTTCTCTTGGTGCCAAAAGGCCAGCAATTTACTCATAAGTTCATCACTGTGAGTGGGAGGTAATAGCCAGATCACATCGAGTTTTTCTTCTAGCACAGGGCCTGAGCGTAGGTCGGGCAGGTAGCGACGGTTGATCTGTACGCTGCTGGAGTCGGCGATAGTGTAGTCAATTTCTTTGTTGGCAATCATAGCCAACAACTCTTCACTGTCTTTGTCGGTAATTTGATCCCACACCAGCGTTGGATAATGCTTTTGCAACTGGGTCAAGGTCTCGACGAAGGAAGAGTCGGCGATAACGGTGATCTTGCCTTTTAAATCACTGATGTCTTTTGGGGTTGGCATGCCTTCGCGATACACCAACACTTGATTCACCCGGTATAGCGGTGGACCTAAGCGGAACTGTTCTCGCCTTGTGGGTGTTTCTGTCATGCCTGCAGCAATAATATCGATTTCATTCTTTTTGAGGGCTTCGTACAACTCGATACGGTTTGTGTAGGGCACCATTTTTAAGGGCACATTTAAGTATTCGGCAAACAATACCGCCATATCGTAATCGAAACCGCTATCACCTTGGCCCGAGGTCATATAAATCTGTGGGCCGTAAAGTGTACCGACTCTTAGCTCAGTTAATTTTTTTGGCACGAATTCTGTTTCGTCCACGGTCACCTGCTGACAGGCAGTCAGTAGGAAACCTAAGATAAGAGCGAACAGAAATCGAGTCATTAAATGTACTTATAGTAAATAAAATCAATATTATAGATAGCGAGTTAACAGTGGGGCATTAGTGGTGAACTGGCTGACATTGGTGGGATTATATCCGTTTGTCTGCGATTTCGAAAAAAAATCATTCTGGGGGAAAGTGCAGTCGACACAATACTGGGCTTTTTATATCACAGGAAACACTGTTTTGCGTAAGGTCGCAGGTGATTTGTGACAGACATTTCCTTATAATAGCGCCACCTCTGACCCCTGCAATAATAAATAATAAGGTGAATAGACGTGATGGAGATCATCCGCGGAGCCCCTGCACTCTCGACGTTTAGGGTGCAAAAGCTGATGGAGGCCTGCGAAAACGCGGCGCTTCCGGTACGCCAAATCTATGCTGAGTATGTCCATTTAGCGGATTTGAGCGAGTTGCTCGACACAAATGAACGCCAGCAACTTGAAAAAATTCTCACCTATGGACCTGCGATAGAAGCTCATATCCCCCAAGGTTCACTCCTGTTTGTCACTCCTCGCCCCGGTACTATTTCTCCTTGGTCTTCAAAAGCTACTGACATCGCGCACAATTGTGGCCTTGGTAAAGTGAAGCGTTTGGAGCGAGGCGTTGCGTATTATGTCGAGTCAGATGCACTGACAGCGCCTCAGCAACAAGCCTTAAATGCGTTGCTGCACGATCGCATGGTTGAAATTATCCTCGATGATTTTACCAAAGCCGATGTGCTGTTCAAACGCACTGAGCCTGCGCCGTTTAAGAGCGTCAATATTCTTGCCGAAGGTCGCCGCGCACTTGAAGTGGCTAACACTGCATTGGGGCTTGCCTTAGCCGAAGATGAAATCGACTATTTAGTCGAGAACTTCGTCCGTTTAGGCCGTAATCCCCATGACATCGAATTGATGATGTTTGCTCAGGCGAACTCTGAGCATTGTCGTCATAAAATTTTTAATGCAGATTGGACCATTGACGGTGAAGTTCAGCCTAAGTCATTGTTCAAGATGATCAAGAACACTTTTGAAACCACGCCTGATCACGTGTTATCTGCCTACAAAGATAACGCTGCTGTGATGGAAGGTTCGGTTGCGGGTCGTTTCTTCCCCGATCCTGATGGGGTATATAACTACCACACTGAACCTATGCACATCCTGATGAAAGTGGAAACCCACAACCATCCAACCGCCATCAGCCCATATCCTGGCGCTGCAACCGGTTCGGGTGGTGAAATCCGTGATGAAGGCGCGACAGGCCGTGGTTCTAAACCTAAAGCGGGTTTAACAGGCTTTAGTGTATCCAATTTAAAAATCCCAGGTTTTGTTCAACCATGGGAAGGTAACTATGGCAAGCCAGAGCGAATCGTGAGCGCGCTGGATATCATGACCGAAGGACCACTCGGCGGCGCGGCATTTAACAACGAGTTTGGTCGTCCGGCACTGGTCGGTTATTTCCGTACCTATGAGCAGGAAGTCAGCAGCCACAACGGCGTTGAAGTCCGTGGTTACCACAAGCCTATTATGCTAGCCGGTGGTTTAGGTAACATTCGTGAAGAACACGTACAAAAGGGCGAAATTACTGTTGGCGCTAAGCTGATTGTGCTCGGTGGCCCTGCGATGAACATAGGTCTGGGCGGCGGCGCCGCTTCGTCTATGGCATCGGGTCAATCGAGTGAAGACTTAGATTTTGCTTCTGTGCAACGTGAAAACCCAGAAATGGAACGTCGTTGTCAGGAAGTGATTGACCGCTGTTGGCAGCTTGGCGATAAAAACCCGATCCAATTTATCCACGATGTGGGCGCGGGCGGTTTGTCGAACGCTTTCCCTGAACTCGTGAATGACGGCGAGCGTGGCGGTTTATTCAATCTGCGTAACGTGCCTTCGGATGAGCTTGGCATGAGCCCGCTGGAAATCTGGTGTAACGAATCACAAGAGCGTTATGTGATGTCAGTTGCCCCTGAAAACCTCGCACTATTTACTGCCATCTGTGAGCGTGAGCGCGCGCCTTTTGCGGTTGTGGGTGAAGCGACGGCAGAGAAACATTTAACGCTTAGCGATAGCCATTTCGACAATAATCCTATCGATTTACCGCTCGAAGTCTTATTAGGCAAAGCGCCTAAGATGAGCCGCGATGTGGTATCGGCCAAAGCCGTATCGCCAGCGCTCGAACAAAACAAGATTGATGTTAAAGAAGCGGTTAAACGCGTACTGAGCTTGCCTACAGTTGCGGATAAAACCTTCCTTATCACTATTGGCGATCGCACAGTCACGGGTTTAGTGAACCGTGACCAAATGGTGGGTCCATGGCAAGTGCCTGTGGCCGATTGCGCTGTGACTGCGGCAAGCTTTGATACCTACGCCGGTGAAGCTATGTCACTGGGTGAACGTACACCGCTGGCACTGCTTGATTTTGGCGCCTCTGCCCGTATGGCTGTGGCTGAATCAATCATGAATATCGCTGGTGCCGATATCGGTTCATTTAAGCGTATTAAGCTTTCTGCCAACTGGATGTCTGCCGCGGGTCACCCAGGTGAAGATGCGGGTCTTTATGAAGCGGTGAAAGCCGTAGGTGAAGAACTGTGTCCAGAGCTCTGCCTGACCATTCCGGTCGGTAAAGACTCTATGTCGATGAAGACCGCATGGCAACAAGATGGCGCGGATAAAACCGTGACCTCACCTATGTCATTGGTCATTACCGCCTTTGGTGTGGTGCAAGATATTCGCAATACAGTGACGCCAGAGCTACGCACAGATAAAGGCGAAACGTCTTTACTGTTAGTGGATTTAGGTGCGGGCAAAAATCGTTTAGGCGGTTCTTGTTTAGCTCAAGTGTTTGGTGAGCTGGGTGATATTGCGCCGGATCTTGACGATGCTGCACTGCTGCGCGGTTTCTTCGAAACCATGCAAAATCTGGTGGCTAAGAAGTCGGTTATCGCTTACCACGACCGTAGCGACGGTGGTTTATTCACTACCTTAGTGGAAATGGCTTTTGCTGGTAATACAGGTTTAGACATAGATGTAGAAGACTTGCAGGGCACTGATTTAGAACGACTCTTTAATGAAGAGCTCGGCGCTGTACTGCAAGTGAGCCGTGACAATGCTGCGAAAATTGCCGCTCAGTTCGCTATCGCTGGCGTGCCTTGCCATGTGATCGGAACTCTAGCCGACGATCAACGCATCACTATTAAAGATGGCGCGCGTGAAATCTTCAGTGATACCCGTGTAGCGCTGCGTACTGTGTGGTCAGAAACCACGTATCGTATGCAAGCTCTGCGTGATAACCCAGCGTGCGCGCTTGAAGAGTTCAAACTTAAGCAAGACGAAACCGATTTAGGCTTAACCGTTAACTTAAGTTTTGATCCAAGCACTGATGTTGCCGCGCCTTATATTCTTAAGGGCGCTGCGCCTAAGATGGCGATTTTGCGTGAGCAGGGCGTTAACTCCCACGTAGAAATGGCCGCTGCTTTTGATCGTGCCGGATTTGAAAGCCGCGACGTACACATGTCGGATATTTTATCTGGCCGTATCAGCCTAGGTGAGTTTCAAGGCCTAGTGGCCTGTGGTGGCTTCTCCTACGGTGACGTATTAGGTGCGGGTGAAGGTTGGGCTAAGTCGATTTTGTTTAATGAGCGTGCTCGCGATGAGTTTTCTCGTTTCTTTGAACGTGACTCAAGTTTCGCCCTTGGCGTGTGTAATGGTTGTCAAATGCTGTCGAACCTGAAGGAAATTATCCCAGGCAGCGAGCACTGGCCACGTTTTGTGCGTAACCGCTCAGAGCGTTTTGAAGCGCGTTTTAGCTTAGTTGAAGTGCAACAGAGCCCGTCGTTATTCTTCCAAGGTATGGCAGGTTCACGTATGCCCATTGCTGTATCCCACGGTGAAGGTTTGGCTGAGTTTGCTAGCCCTGAAGCGCTGGCGATTGCCGAAGCGTCAGGCACGATTGCGCTGCGTTTTGTCAATGGTAAGGGGAATATCGCGACTCAGTATCCACAAAACCCGAACGGCTCGCCAAATGGCTTGACTGGGATTTGTACCACCGATGGCCGCGTAACCTTGATGATGCCGCACCCCGAACGTGTGTTCAGAACTGTGGCGAACTCTTGGCATCCGGATGCTTGGGGTGAAGATAGCCCTTGGATGCGTATGTTCCGTAATGCACGAGTGACCTTAGGTTAAGCGTTTAAAGTCAATGGCTTTTGCCTTTGTTGAGGGGCAAAAGCAGGTTAATGAAAGCGTAAAAAAGGAGCGATAATTTCGCTCCTTTTTTTATATATAAAATGCATTTTATGGAAGTGATTGTATTTTAAATTATTAACGCTTATTGCAAATAATCTAATGGACTAAAGTGGCAAAATAGCCACTTTAATCGGTAAATACCTATTAATAGGTATGTTGCGCATTTGATACGGGGCGTGGTGTTTTATGGGGTTCTGGAGTTGTTGGGGGATGCTAGGGTCTTAATATAGAAAAAGCCCCCAATCTCAGGGAGATGGGGGCCCGTTTTGCGCTAACAAAACTTCACATAAATGCAATCAATTTCACGAGTAATTCTGGGGATTATTTCAGCTCATTAGCTGTATAAAGTTCAACAAAAACACGCTTGTAGCTGTTAACCAGACGTTCAAATAATTTAGTCATATCGATATCTCCACACCAAAAGTTAGTACCTATGTGCGCGAAGTTGGTCTTGGCTGGGCTACGACACCAGTTCTACCAAATTGTCTCCTTAACACAGGACATATATTAAACAACTTAGGTTAGCTTCTCAAACGAGAAAAAATACAAATATTCATTATTAAAACTAATGCATTTTAGAGTGTGTTATTGTGATTTTTTATATTTATATGTATTTATATTTGATTTTAAAGGTTTTAAATCATGGATCACTTAAATTTGTGACAATATTTTTTAGTTAATTTGTTGCAGTATTATTTATTTATTGGTTTTTTGATGATTAGAGCTAATTTTTGCTTCCTAGTTAGTGAAAGTATAACTTTATATCAATTAATGGTTGCTCACTACTCTTGTTTTTATCGATTGTCAATCCTCTCTGGTGGGGAAGTGTGTGCCTCACCGCAAAACCCACCTAAACCCCTGAGTTTGATTGATTTGCATCAAAGCGAGGTGGTATAAAATAGCCACAAATGAAAATGAATAAATATCTTAACTATCTGATATTTATATCGATGAAATCATTTGATTGAGTGAGTGGTAGGGTGTCGGTCTCAGTTACTTGCGATAGTGTGACTCGCGTCTCAATATGCAACAGATATTGGTACTTTTTAGCCCTTGCTGCTTCGAACTAATGCAAAAGATTAAATTTAACGGTTTATACTGTTGTCGCAGATATAAACACAAAATGAAAACTCACTATCCTACAAAGGCACTTGCTGTGATTGACGCGGGTTTTGTCATAGCAATTGGACGCACCAAGTAAGGAGTCACCGATGATTGTTGAAGAGGTTGTTGAGCTATCGCGGTTGCAGTTTGCGCTGACAGCCATGTATCACTTCCTATTTGTTCCCTTGACTTTGGGGTTGGCATTTTTGCTGGCTATCATGGAATCACTGTATGTGATGACAGATAAACAAATTTATAAAGATATGACTAAGTTCTGGGGTAAGTTATTTGGTATTAACTTTGCCTTGGGGGTTACCACAGGTTTGGCAATGGAATTCCAGTTTGGTACTAACTGGTCTTACTATTCGCATTACGTAGGGGACATCTTTGGTGCGCCTCTGGCTATTGAAGGTTTAATGGCCTTCTTCCTTGAATCTACCTTCGTGGGTATGTTCTTCTTCGGTTGGGATCGTTTCACTAAGCGTCAGCATTTAGTCGTGACTTGGTTAGTGGCCTTTGGTTCTAACATGTCGGCATTGTGGATCTTAGTGGCAAACGGTTGGATGCAAAACCCTGTGGGTTCAGTGTTCAACTACGAAACCATGCGTATGGAAATGACCAGCTTCGCTGAGGTTGTGTTTAACCCTGTCGCGCAGGTGAAGTTTGTTCACACCGTCGCTTCGGGTTATGTGGCGGGTGCCATGTTTGTACTGGCGATCAGTGCTTATTACATCCTCAAGAAACGTGACTTACCTTTTGCCCGTCGCTCATTCGCGATTGCGGCAAGCTTTGGTATGGCGGCGATTCTGTCGGTTATCGTGTTAGGTGACGAATCTGGCTATAAAGTGGGTGAAGCACAGCGCGTTAAGTTAGCAGCGATTGAAGCTGAGTGGCATACAGAGCCTGCTCCAGCAGCCTTTACTGCTGTCGGTTTTCCGAATCAAGAAACCATGAAAACAGATTTTGCAGTCAAAATTCCTTATGCGATGGGTATAGTGGCAACACGCTCGTTGGATGAAGAAGTGACTGGTATTCATGACTTGATTGCTGAGCATGAAGTGCGTATCCGTAACGGTATGAAAGCCTATGCCATGCTAGTGAAACTGCGTGCGGGTGAAGAAACACCTGAACTACGTGCTGCTTTTGAAGAAGCGAAAGTCGACTTAGGCTACGGTTTCTTACTGAAACGCTACACAGACAAAGTGGTCGATGCGACTGAAGAGCAAATTAAAGCAGCAGCTAAAGATTCTATCCCGAACGTAGCACCGATTTTCTGGAGCTTCCGTGTGATGGTAGGTCTAGGCTTTATCATGTTGTTCGTATTTGCTGCGGCATTCTGGCAAAGCACACGTCATCAAATCGCCGAGAAAAAATGGGTACTTAAAGCTGCACTTTATAGCTTGCCATTGCCTTGGATCGCGATTGAGTGTGGTTGGTTTGTGGCTGAGTATGGTCGTCAACCTTGGACGATTTCTGAGGTACTACCGACCTTTATGTCTGCGTCAAGCTTAACGACTAGCGACTTATGGTTCAGTATCCTTTCTATCACCTTGTTCTACACTGTACTGCTGGTGATTGAGATGTTCTTGATGTTTAAGTTTGCCCGCATTGGTCCGAGCAGTTTGAAAACTGGTCGTTATCATTTCGAGAACCTAGAAGCCTAAGCAGAGGATTTCATTATGTTTGATTATGAAATATTAAGAGTTATCTGGTGGGCTCTGATCGGCGTACTGTTCATCGGATTTGCGGTTACTGATGGTTTTGACATGGGTGTCGGTGCGTTACTGCCAATTATAGGCAAAGACGATACTGAACGCCGTATCATGGTTAACACTATTGCTCCCCATTGGGACGGCAACCAAGTGTGGTTAATCACAGCAGGCGGTGCGTTATTTGCCGCTTGGCCTATGGTGTATGCAGTGTCTTTCTCTGGCTTCTATGTCGCCATGATGTTAGTGCTGTTTGCCCTCTACATGCGTCCAGTCGGATTCGATTATCGTTCTAAAATCGAAAATCCAAAGTGGCGTAAGTCGTGGGACTGGGCCTTGTTTGCCGGTGGTTTTGTGCCACCGCTGATCATAGGCGTGGCCTTTGGTAACTTGTTGCAAGGTGTGCCTTTTGAATTCGACGAGTTCCTACGTGCGACTTATCACGGTGGTCTGTTCGGCCTGTTGAATCCTTTCGGTTTGCTGGCAGGTCTTGTGAGCGTGAGCATGTTTATGATGCAAGGCGCTTCTTGGCTACAAATGAAGACTGACAGTGAGCTGCGTGTTCGTGCTGCAAAAGCCACGCAATTCTTCGCATTGTTAGTGGCTGTGTTGTTTGCTGCTGCGGGTGTGTGGTTAGCCAATGGTATTGATGGTTATGTAGTGACTTCAGTACTGGACCATAATGCGGTTTCTAACCCAGCCATGAAAACCGTCGCAATTGAAGCGGGTGCTTGGCTTGCCAACTATGACAAATACCCCATCACTATGCTGTTCCCTATCTTAGGTGTGGCATTGCCTCTACTAGTGATTTTGGTTAGCCGCTTTAACCGTTCAGGTTTTGCGTTCCTATTCAGCTCACTCACTGTGGCTATGGTGATTTTGACTTGCGGTGCAGCAATGTTCCCATTCGTCATGCCATCATCACTTAACCCTAACGTCAGTTTGACTATGTGGGATGCAACAGCCAGTAAAATGACCTTAGGTGTTATGACTGCTGCTGCAGCGATTTTCGTACCTATAGTGTTGAGCTACACTGTCTGGACTTACTACAAGATGTTTGGTCGTATCGGCCGTAAGCATATTGAAGATAACAAAGCCTCACTCTATTAGGCATTAAGGAGCATCTGCTATGTGGTATTTTACGTGGATATTAGGGGTTTTGTTGGCCTGTTCTTTCGGGATTATCAATGCCCTGTGGCTTGAGAATACAGAGAACATGGACAGATCGGCAGAAGATGCCGAGTAACGTCTAAACTCGATTTAAAAACCTCGCATCAGCGGGGTTTTTTATTGCGATTTTTTGATGGGCTGAGGTTATTTAAATTTGAGGCAGAGCTAGGCTATCGTATTAGGCCAAGCAGTTAACTTCGCAGCAGAGTGTTGATGTAACTGTAGCGAATAGGACTGATATCATCGCTTTTTGATTGTGCTCTCTGCAGATGCTTGCTCGCGTGGTTTAAGATATTTTCTCCATTACTCCTTTACGTCAGGCTCCTAAATAAAAGTCCCAAGTCCCAAATCCCTTTCTTAAATGTGGCTGCTATCGTTTTGATGTAGTGCTGTTATAAAAAATGCCGCCCAGTTAGGGCAGCATTTAACGTTTGATAAAGCACTAACTCTGTATCTAACCTGAACTCGGGATAACGAGTGTCGAAAAATCTAAATTTAACAAATAAAATCAATGGTATAAAATTATTCGTTTAAAGCGAAAAATCTATTTCCTGACTGAATGCGCAGATTTTTGCGCATATCAAGGCGCTCTGTCGTACGCCATAGCGAGCTATGGTTAGGCAGAGCAACGCAGAGAGGCCCGAAAAGATGCCTATTCAGCGGCTCTGCTTATCCCGAGCTCAGGTTATCTAAGTCCGTATTTGAGTTAGGCCTTAAACTGGCTTATTTGACGTTTTAAGGCAGCGGCTAAGGAAGACAGTTCATTGGCAGAATGCACTGTTTCAGTGGCACGGTGCTCGCCTTCGTTAGCGAGTTCGCTGATCTGATGCAAATTGTGGGTTATCTCTTGTGCAACACTGCTTTGCTGCTCAGTAGCCGAGGCAATATTGCGTGAGCTAATCGCGAGTTCGCCAATCCTACGGGTGATTTCCTTCAGTTGTTCACCCGTTGCTTCCCCCTGTGCTGCAGATTCCATTCCTAATTGATGACTTTGGCTCATTTGTTCTGTGGTGCTTTTCACTTGAGTTTGCAGCTTTTCAATTGTTTGGCCAATTTCTACAATGGATGACTGGGTCCGCTGGGCGAGAGTCCTCACCTCATCGGCAACGACAGCAAAGCCTCGACCTTGATCGCCTGCGCGCGCCGCTTCAATCGCTGCATTTAATGCGAGTAAATTAGTTTGCTCGGCAATGCTGTTAATGACTTCGGTCACCTTGCTGATCGCTTCACTTTCATGGCTGACTTTTTCAACCGATTGATGACTGTTGCTGAGTTGCTGACTGAGTTTGAGTAAATCCTGCACCACTTTCGTCTGTTGGTTTTGACCTTCTTTGGCTGCGGCATCCACTTGCTGGCTTTGAACTGCGCCATCTTGGGCATGATTAGCTACATCACGGATCGAGGTCGACATTTCTTCGATGGCAGTTGCGATTTGATCCGTTTGTAGCATTAGAGCTTGAGCTTCTTCACCATTTTGCTTCGCGATACTCTGTGCCTTGGAGGCCTGTTGCTCTAGACTCATGACTGAATCCTGCAATGCAATAATCAATTGCCTGAGCTCTGAGGACATAGTTGATACGCTGGTCGTAATTCGATCTACTTCGTTTTGACTCTGTGGCTCTGATGGCGCTAAGTGATGGCTAAAATCGCCACTGCCTAAATTTTCCATATGCACTTGGAGGGCATGCAAAGGTTTGAGTGCGCGAATTAAGACAACTGATAATAGCGCTGTGATCAGCGCGATCCCAGTGATAGCAACGATAGCGTTGATGGTGAGCAATTGCATACTTTCTTCATTAAGCTCACTTGCCTTGACTTGACCCACTAGCACCCAATTCCAGCCTGTTACGGTTTGGCTATAGGCAAACATAGGCTCATTTTTACTATTGCTGTAATGGGATTCCGCATCATTTTGGGTGGCATTTGCAACACTTAAGCCATCAAGCATACTTTCGGTGATGATGTCACCTGCATTGAACTTAGGATGGGCGACTAACACATTGTCTGCTTTGCGTACTAATAGAAAATGGCCACTTTCTTCTAAGGTGATTCTGTTAACTGCTTCTTGTAATTGTTTTAAGGAACTGGTGATGTCGAAGCCAATATATAAGATACCAATAACTTTGCCCTGTGTGTCTTTCACTGGACGATAGACTGTCATGTAGTCTTTGCCGAAAAGTTTGGCATAACCTTCGTATTCATTACCGCTGATCAGCACTTGATAGCCTGGATGTGTTTTGCCAAGGGAAGTACCTAGTGCACGGCTGCCATCGGCTTTTTTGAGCGAAGTCGAAACTCGCATAAAGTCATCGCCATCACGCACGAATACCGTAGCGGTACCGCCAGTTAGATTAGCAAAACGATCGACTTTACTTTTTGATGAGTTCACTTGTTCTTGTTCATGCATTAGGGCTGGAGAGCCAACTCCCATCACATTGACAGTTTTATTTTGCAGACTAAATTGTCCAGGATACATTTCCTTAAAAACATCGGCGTTGCGTCTCGCAAGTTGCAGAAGACTATCGTACTGCAGCTCTAACATGTCTGAAACTGCACGCATTTCAGATTTCATGGCACTGATACCTTTATCTTCTAATACATTTGAAGCGGCTTTATAGGAGACGGTACTCAATACGCCAAAGATGAGAAGAGTGAGAATAAACGCGAGGGCGCCAATTTGTTTTGCAATAGGCCAATTTTTATAATTCATCGTAAGATCCTATAGGTAACGGTTACATCAATGTAGCCTAAGTTTTACTTTGTAGTCTTGATGTGGGTCTAAAACTTCTGCAATTTTAAACTCATTTCGTTGATATTTTTGCAGTTTTAGACTTGGACTCATCGGCTTATTTTGCAGAAATGTTAGCAGATAACATGCCCAAGTACTGGCTGTATTCTGAGGGTATAGACTAAGCTGCTTAAGGTAAATGGAGTTCATAGTGTTAGAACCACATTATAGGAGAAGTGTATATGCTAGGTGAGAATCATGCGTTGGTTTATGAGTTTCCTGATTTTGTCGATCAAATTAAGCATTTAAAAGTCAATAATACAGTCTTCGCGACCATGGCTAGTCGTTACCATGAACTCGATAATAAAATTAGGGCGCTGGAGTTAACAAAAGTGCCCACCGCCGATGAGCACTTTTTAGCGTTAAAATTAGAGCGATTAAACCTTAAAGATAAACTGTACCAATATCTAGTTCATGATGCGATTTGAGCTTGAATCGCGGATGGGGTGTTTGCCGTACGGGTTTTCATCAGCAGCAAATACATAGTTGGAACCCATACCAGAGAAAGTAAAGTCGTCAGCAGGGTACCGCCCGCGATAGCAATGGCAAAGGGAGGCCAAAACCCGCCGCCAGCAATGATGAGCGGAATAAAACCGCCCACGGTGGTAATGGTCGTTGAGCTGATATGACGACCACAGCTGCTGACGGTAGAGACTATGGTTTCCATATCGCCGAGCCGAGCGCTCGGCATATCTTCTAGTTCGGCCAAGATCACAATCGCAGCGTTAATGGCAAGTCCCATTAATCCAAGCAGTCCTATGATGACCGGGAATCCAAAGGGATAACCGAACACAAACACGGCTAATAGGCCAAGTCCTGCCGATTGTATCGCGCTCAATAGAATAATCGCCGTGAGCCTAAAGGAGTTGAACGACAGCACTACAGTGGCTAATAACAAGGTGACGACCAACATCATATTGGACAGTAAATTACCGACTGCTTCGTTACGCTTAGCACTTTCACCACCGATTTCAATTCGATAACCCGATGGCAACGGTAATTGAGCCACTTTATCTTTAACATCATTAAGTACTTGAGCAGGTAATACCCCACTGACGATGTAGGCTTCTATGGTATTAACCCTTTGGCCGTTGCGCCTTGGAATGGCGCCGCGGCTCACTTGCACTTCGTTGTGGGCGAGGGCGGATAATGCAACAGACTCACCCGAAGGTGTCATTAATTGAATTTCAGAAAGGCGGCTCACCTGCTCGCGACTGTCATCAGTAAGGCGAACTCGTACGGGTAACGATTCTGTTTGCTCAAGCACGCTGCCACCGATAACGCCTGTGGTTGACATTTGGATCTGTTTGGCAATGTCCGTCAGGCTTAACCCACTCATTAGACTGGCATCTTCATTTACCTGTAGCCACAGCTTAGGTGCACCGGCACTTAAGGTAGCACGTGTGTGAAGTACGTCCGGCGTTTGCGCGAGAATATTACGAACGTCGTCGCCCAATGATCGCAAAGTATCTAGATTCGGGCCGAAGATCATTAGCTCCACTGGCGCATTAAAGGGCGGGCCTTGCTCGAGTTTTCGTACTAGTACTTGCGCTTCGGGAAAAGCGCTATCAAATTGCTGTTGTAATTCGGGGATTAACTCATTGGCACGCTCAAAGTCAGTCACTTTTACCATGGCCTGTGCATAGTTAGTCGCCCCTTGTTGGCGCTGCGTCAGGTTGTAATAAAATGAGGGCGTATTACCGCCCACCACCCAATCGACTTGAGTGATCCCTGTGACTGCGTGGAGTTTTTTATCCATCAACTGCACTTGGTTCAAGGTGTTTTCTAAACTCACATGGGGCGCAAGATAGATTTCAATTTGGAACATGTCCCTGTCCGATGGCGGAAAGAATTGCTCCGTCATCTTACCCGAGGCGAAAAAACCTAATACTGGTGTAATGCCGATAAGCAGCGCGCTGACGATAGGGCGTTTAAGGGCAATTCTCAGGCTCGCTTGAAAATATTGGCTCACTAGCGGGAGGTTGATCCCGTGTTGATACCAGACATCCTGTTTACCTTCATGACTAAAACGTCCCGCGAGCCCTGCAATTAACGTATGGGAAATCACGTAAGAGCCCAGCAGCGCAAACATCACTGACATGGCAATGCCACCGACAAATTCCCCCGCAGCACCGGGCATGAGTACTATGGGCGCAAAAGCCAAAATAGTGGTGATAGTCGATCCCGCTAAGGGCAGCCAAAGGTGGTGTAAGGTTTCGCTCACTGCGGCTAAACGGTTCATTCCTTGCTGACGCCTTTGCGATATGGCATCGACAATCACTATCGCATTGTCCACCATGATCCCAAGGGCGACGACGAGTCCTGTCACCGACATTTGATGTATCGGCAGGCCGATATATTTCATGCACGCCAAGGTAAATAGCGCTGTGAGCGGCAATGAAATCGCCACTATGATGGCGTTTCTTAAGCCTAGGGTGAGGAGTAATACCAGTAAGATGATGACAAATCCTTGCAGCAGGTTAACCACTAGCCCGCCAAGTCGTTCGCTGGTGTAACTGTTTTGCTCGAATAGCCATTGGATCTGGATATTAGCGGGAACTTCGCGATTGAGTTCGTCAACGACGTTATTGACTTGTGCTTGCCAAAGATCAACACGGGTATTATCGATCATTCGCACTGCAACCATTACGCCTTGTTCACCATCGACTAACGCTATGCTATCCGCTGGGGTTTGAGCTTGGCGAATCACAGTGGCTATGTCGCCGAGGCGAATAATTTGCCCTTGGCTATCAATTTTAAGCGGCACTTGGCGAATACGGGTTAAAGAATCAAGCTCGCCGGAGACTTCAACTAAGGCGCGAAATTCACGGTTGTTGATTTCACCGGCAGCAATTTTACTGTCGGCGCCGCTGAGAATATGGGCGATGGACGCAGGAGAGAGCTGTAACAGGCTCATCTTGTTACCATCAAGCTGCACTAGCATTTCTTCGGTCGGTGCGCCGTAAAGTTTGACAAAATCCGTGCCCGATAACAGCCTGAGCCGACTCTGTAATTCTTTTGCGTAGCGGTTTAGCATGTCGACTTGTACGGGCGTATTACTATTCCACACTAAACTTAAGATGGCGGTGTAGGCATAACCAATTTGATCATCGAGTGTGGGAGATTGTATGCCCTCAGGTAAATTAATTTTCGTATCGGCCAATAAATCCCGTGCTCGAGACCATACGGGAGCAGTTTCTTTAACTGTGTCTTTCAATTCTAACTGTATAACTGAAATCCCTGGTCGAGAGGTTGATTGGATCAACTTAATTTCTTCCAAACGTCTAAGCTGGTTTTCAATGACTTCAGTCACTAAGGCTTCGACCCGCTCGGCTGAGGCGCCAGGATAAGGGGTGATCACAGAGGCGAAACGGTTAGTTATGTGGGGATCTTCAGTACGCGGTAGGCTCGATATCGCACCAAAGCCTGCGACAAGTAATAGCGCAATAACGAGGCTGACTAAGCGGCCGTTTTCAACAAAGGCTTTAATCATAATTACCTCGTAGCTGCAGCAATGGGAGATACAGTTTGGCCTACGACCAGCTTATGCAGCCCTTGGCTGACATAGATTTCATTAGGCTGAATCGCGCCTTGAATGTAGGCCATGTCTTGGGTGGTGTAGAGGATTTCCACATCGCGGCGCTCTATGATGGATTGCTGTTCATAGTTTGCGATGACATAGAGATTCCATAATCCGCGAATACCATCCGTCAGTGCGGAAATGGGTACCCAATAGCCCGGTTGCGGGATTTGCTGTTGTTGATGCAGATACGCAATTTCGCCATTGATTACATGGGCATCATTTGGCAGGCTTATTCTCAGTTGTAGGGTACGACTGATGGGATTGACTTCAGCGCTAATACCGGCAATTTCAGCTGTAAAGTTTTGATCTCGTACACTAACTTGCACTTGCTGTTCGGTGTTAAATTGCTCCGCTAGCGCAACAGGAACACCAATATAAGCTTCAGGATTGATGTTACCCACTAAGGTGAAGATAGGACTGCCCGCGGCAATCACTTCGCCAAGATTATGTAGCCTTTGGCTTATGGTGCCGTCAAAGGGCGCCACTAAGATGGATTTATCGAGCTTAAGTTGATTGGCATGCTGCGAGGCGAGTAGACGGTTTTTCGCTGCGGCTAAGCTATTTAATTGTGAGCGGTTTTCATCTAATAGCTGTTCAGAGACATAGCCCGATTTCTTTAATTCTTGATTACGTTTTAGAGTGCTGGTGGCCAGATCAACATCGGCTTGGGTTTGTGCCAGACTTGCTTGGATCTCTTGACGCTCGGCTTCGAGTAGTCGGGTATCGAGAACTGCAAGTATTTGTCCTTGCTTAACTTTACTCCCAGAATCGACCAGTAAATTGTTTAACTTTCCTGCTAGTTCAAAGCCTACACCTGTGGTGTTACCTGCACGGATAGTGCCAGTGAAGGTCTGAAAGTGTTCATAACTTGGGGTCTGGATCAACGCTTGGCTTGTGACTGTGGGTAGCGTGGCTGTCGTAGCGTGTTCAGTCACTTCCTTTTGACAGGCGGATAATGTGGCTAAAGCAAACACGCAGACGCTAAGAGTGCGCCAAGAAAGTCGGGCAGTTCGATCCATTTTAAAGGCTTCCGCTGTAAGTTAAACGTTAATACTATGTAACTAGACTTTCCAGTCTAGTTGTACAAAACTAGACTGTCTAGTCTATTTTGTGCTTAACTAATGCCAATTAATTATGTCTATCTATTTGAGAGTTGATATGACGCATTCCTCTGAGACGCAATTACCTTTGAGCCGTAGTGAACAAAAACGTCAGCAAGTCCTTGTGGCTGCTATTGATTTGTTTTGTCGTCAAGGTTTCCCTCATACCAGTATGGATGAGGTTGCAAAGCTTGCGGGCGTGTCGAAACAAACCGTATATTCCCATTACGGCAGCAAAGATGAATTATTTGTTGCGGCAATTGAATCTAAGTGTGTTGGCCATAATCTTAATGATGATTTGTTAAGTGATCCCACTAAGCCGGAATCGGCATTAACCCAATTTGCTTTGCAATTTGGGGAAATGATCGTCAGTCCTGAAGCTATTACCGTATTCAAAGCCTGTGTGGCGCAATCCGAAAGTCATCCTGAAGTGTCGCGATTGTTCTTTGACGCGGGCCCTAAACACATAGTGGGCTTATTGGCGGATTATTTAGTCGCTGTAGAGGCGTTAGGGCAATATCGATTTGGTAATGCTCACCATAGTGCAGTGCGTTTATGTTTAATGCTGTTTGGTGAGCTAAAACTTAAATTAGAATTGGGGTTAGCGGCCGATGAGCTTTTTGACGACAGGAATCATTATATATTGGGTTGTGCTGACATGTTCTTGAGGGCGCATAGGGTAGAGTAAAGGCTTGTTTGTTTCAAAGGTATTAGTTTGTATCTTCATTTTGAAAGTGTGAACCTTTTTATTCAATAGCGCGTATTATGCACAAAAATTTATCCATTATTTTAAATGCAAGGAGCTAGCGTGGCTAATCGAAAACTCGCACCATTAAGCGTAAAACAGCGGTTGCTGAAAGGCAGTTTGTTATTGTTACCGTTAATGAGCTGTGCCGCTATTGCAGCGGATAAACCTTCGCAGGAATACAAACCTTTTAGATTAAGTGTCACGCAGATCAGCACCCAAAGCGCCGAGGTAGCTAATGGCAATACTGAGCTACAAAGGGACAGCTTATTACTGAATGCTGGGATGAATGTATCACTGGATAAGCAATGGTCGCTAGGCTTTCGTGTGGGCTATGACCGACTTGATTATGACTGGCGTAACATCACGCTTACTGGCGCAAACAATGTCGCACCGCTGTTTGGCACCGACGGACAGAATTGGGATCATATTAATCGTTACCGTGCCGGAGTGTCGTTAAATTATCGCATGGATAAACATTGGGCCTTCTTTTTAGCGCCGCAGATCCAATATGCCTACGCCGATACTGCATCGGCTAGCCAAGCTCAGAGTTACGATATTGTGGCATCGGCCATGTATGCATTTGATTCGGGAAACATGATTGGCTTTGGCGTCGCGTATCTTAATGATATCGATGAAGTTCGCACTGTGCCTTATCTTGCCATGCGTTGGCAGATAGATGAACATTGGACACTGGCTAATCCATTCCAAGCTGGTTTTAGTGGTCCAGCAGGACTAGAGCTCAGTTATCAATTCAATCCTGATTGGAATATTGGTTTGGGGAGTTCACGTCGTACTGAGCGATTCCTTATTGAGGATGATGATATTGCTGTGGAAACGAACGAATGGGTGAGTTATCTGCGTGGCGGTTGGCGAGCAACGCCTGCTTTAACTGTAAATCTCTATGCTGGTTATTACTTTGATGGTGAGTTAGAAGTGACAAATCAAGCCGCGCTTGAAATGGATAACCAAGGCGCAGCGGCCTTGGATATCGAATTCAAATTCTAACGTTAATGTCAGTTATTTGCCCAGCATGGCCTCTTTGAGGCTTTTCTGGGCTGGCTTATCACCTAGCCAAATTTTTAACAGTGCTTGACGGAACATTTCACCTTCGATGGTGGCTTGTTCCTGACCATTTTTATAGGCCGTCACGCCACGGGCTTTATTGGCGACTAAGGTAAATTGGTCACCTTCTTTAATTTCTTCCTTAAACAGCGCCATAAAGGTATCTATTTGCGGTTGAATATCGGCGGTGTTTTCTGCCGTCGCTTGCTCAAAACCTTCAGTGATCGCATCGCGCATTTTTTCTGAGGTGATCATGCCTGAGGTAATGTTAAGGCGGATTGCCGCAATTGGTGCATCAATAACCGCTGCTGTGCTACTCAATGCTGCTGGCAAATACAAACTACCTACGTATAAATCCATAAAGAACTTACTGCGAACGCCCGCGCCATTGAGCTGTAATGTTTGGCTATCTAATGTCACTGTCTCGGCGACTTGCACTCCTGAGACTTCTTTGGCCATTAATGTGTGGGGTAATAACAGCGCGCTTGCTAGGGTAAGAGTGGAGAGTAACTTCATAATACACCTCATTTTTCTATTTTAATTATTGGGTTTCATACCAATCACAATAAATATCTAATCAGTTCAGAGCCTCACAGGCATCCCAATCCAAGGTGCATTGACGTAGAAATGGTTATTCCCTTTTAAGTCAATGCAACACCGGAGTCGGATGCCTGTGAGGCTCCCGAAGGGCGGGTTCAACGCGCTTCATACTGCGTTCAAGGCTTTCGACAGAGCACCACTATGCCTTCAAGCCTTCGCCTTGTCTAAAGCGCGTTGAACTCCCGCTGAATGAACAGATATTTAATTCGATTGGTATAAAGCAGATTTTTATGAGTATTTACAGCAAAAAGTTGACCCCAACTTCTCAAATACTCGGCACCGAAAATGGATGTTAATCTAAAGAAGAGGGGAGAGATAGGCTAATTGTGCTTAAGTATCTTTCGAGTATGGCATACTCATCATTAAGTATGAGCATGCCAACAAGATGACTCCTCGCGCTAAACTATTGCGTAAAAGTGTTGGCGTAAAGCTATCGATGGGAAATCATCAGCGTTAAGCGCCCTGTATAAATTATCCGCGAGTGCCTAGCTTGTATTGACCACTCTGTTCGAACATCACCGCTTGTTTCTGTTTTGGCGAGATCAAAATGGGACCGTCGTCAAAGAAAAGAAAACACTTCCAATTGCGGACGAACACATCCCAACGAGTTTCAATAATCTGATATTTTTCATAGCAAAAATACACCGGCGTCTCATCGGGCCATTGTATAAACTCAGCTAACATGGTGGGTAAACTGCTATCTTCACTATCCCAAGCGCTCTGCCAATGATCTGTTTCCACCCAAGCATCAGCCTTCGCCGCCCAATCTCCCTTAGTAAATTGTTCCGCACGACTACTCTTGTTGCTGATCCATTGATTCCAGATTTCCATCGCACTTTTATCTGTTAACGGCAGGATATGCACCTTGTCCTCGTCAGTGACAGGCAAGTCTTTGTGGTTGAAAATCCACTTACGGCGGTAAGTTTCTAAAGGTATATAGGTATGAGCCAAACAAAATCTCCTAGGATATGCAGATGAGCAATGCTGAAACGAGGCTAATTATACGGTCTAGCGAGGTAATAGTGAAATCACCGAACACGAATATGCGAGTTCGGTGATCTTGAGCCTGTTATTGTGAGACGTTCATTAGTCTTGTGAGTTCAGATAAGTAATCACGTGCCACTTGATTATCGGGATCGGCATTAATTGCATTAGAAAATGCAGTGTGCGAAGCATCTACTTGATTGATTTCAAACATGAATAATCCAAGTTTTATCCATGTTTGTGTATCCGATGGATACTTCTCTAAGTAATCTAGGTAGACATTAACTGAGTCTTGAATCTTGCCTTGGAGTTTTAAAATATGCGCATACTGAGGCATGTACTCATCACTATAAGCCAAAATTTTGACTAGAGTTGCTGTTGCAAGCTCAAGGTTACTTAGTTTGAGCGCCAGTAAAATAATATGCTTTAACTCCATCTCAGTGCAGATATCTTCTGGTAATACTAATAGTGCATCTAAGGCTTGTTGAGGTTGTTGCTCAAGACTGAGCTTAAATGACAATGCTAAATAATACAGTCGCTTAGCCTCAGAATCATTTTCTATCATTTGGTGTAAGTTACTGACTATGTGAGATAAGCCGTAATGATTTTGGGACTGATTAAGTCGTAATATCTTAGTGTAGATCCTCTCCATCGCAGACCCTGCACTTAGCTTTTCAACAAAAGCTTGTCTTACTTGCGTCAGATTTTGTTTAAAAAGATGCTCTAACTCTGCCAAGATTAATTGCTCATCTGAAGATAAAATGCATGGCTGATGCCAATTTTTCCAAATAATACTTCTTCCTGGTTGATTATCTTGTTTCCATTTTTTTGCTAATTCTGCAAGTGGAGTGTTGCTCATTTCAGTAAGTCGAAATTGTAACTTACAACTAGAGTTTTCAATTAAATTTAGTATGTTGATACAACTTTCTAGAAAAGCATCATAGTATTTTTTTGTCATCTTATTCATATGAGATTGAGTCCAGCTCTCTATATCTCTCGTTGATAAGAAGTGAGAAAATTCAAAATATCCATAAAGCTTACATAGCTTAGCTAGTTGGCTATATTTTTTGTTAATTTTATCTTCTATTGTGTTTATCTTTTCTAATGCATTGGTTTTTTTTATTGAGTTAGTATTTAGGTTTATTGATAATTTTTTTGCTTTTTTTATTAGAGTTAATAATTCTAATGTATCATTAACTGTTTTTAGACACTCATTTTTAGTGCTCAATAAATCAAGCTTTAAATCTGTTAGTGATGGTAAACTTAACGCTATTTTTTTTGTCGTAAAACTATCCAATGTAATAGTTGTGGGGTTACAATAAGTGATCCCACTGATTTTTGCGGCATGACTGCAAAGATTAATCATTTCAACATTAGTATAGGTTTTGGCTTCATACTCAAGGGACTCCATTGCATACTTTAGTTGTATTAATGTTTCAGCTTGATGACCGTCATATGTCTCGACCCAGATTGTATTATGCCCTAATCTCGGGCCTAAGCTTGCTTCGATTGTTCCACTGGCATGGCTATATCCTGATTTTGAGTAACAGAAATCAACACCACTAAGCAATATTCTGGTAAATCCCATCTCTATAGCCAAACGAACGGCACTGTTGGTTACTGTAGGCCCAACTGTTGTGATATTGTCGATGTCAGCGTCATTTTTCCAGGGAAAACGCTGTCCCATATACATGCATTTCCCTGACCACTGTGAAAGAATTTTAGGGCTTACATGATATGAATGAACAAGTAGAGTTTTGTCATTTAAATCAAACATGCCACGGCTAACATCAAAGCTAGCATCCTGCGGATCAACACACACAACAATATCTACGGAAACTCCAAAATTTGTTAACTTTCCTGCAATTCTTGATACCGCAATGATAAAAATATTTTTTTGGTTGTCTTTTATCCATTGGATGTTACTGTCTAATGACGGTCCGCCAGCAATGACAATACAAGTTTTTCCATTAAAAGTATTTCTAAGGAGTTTTACTTGCGTGTGATTATCTGCAATATTTTCAAGTTGTGTCTTAACAAATATTTTTTGTGTGAAACTGATTCTGTTGTCAAAATATTCATTCTGCAATCTTGACTCTACAAGATTAAATAGTGCGTTATAGTCTTCCATGTGTCTTGACACTACTGCAAGTGATGATGTGAGGGTATATTCTCCCTTTGCTATGAAAAGCTTAATATCTTCTTGTTTAAATAGGTCGTCTAATCCTAATTCGTCAATAATGACGAGTTTACTTTGCAACTCAGAAGGAATGTCAATCACTAATAAAGGGCATATTGAAGACAACTCGATAAAAACAAATTTACTACCCTCTGGAATACCTTCTTCTAGAATATAGTTTGCTAATAATCCAGAGTCCATCCCAACTACAATATTGAGTTTGTCTTGTTTTGAAAATGTTGCTTTAAACTTCTTATCGTAAATGCTCTTAGAATCAATGCTCTCAAACATGTGGCGGTTAATACTAGGTAAGTAGTACTCATTGAAGCGACTTATCGCAAAGTTATTCAATATGTTAGTTTGTAATTGCATATTTTCCTCGGTTAGGTCGAATCACTTAAGAGCAGATTCATATGTCGCTTACACGATGTCATGTTTGAATTATCAGCAAATAGTGTTCCATTTTTGTGCCTGTTACTCAGCAAAAATTTGACACTGTGACTTGGTCTTATTTTTTTAAACAAAAGTGCTTGTTTATTACTCGCAAAACGAGGTTACTATAAAAAATTTATATTTTACCTATACTTGCCTATAATGATATCACTTTATGACATGGAATTTTTACAGGTTTAATTCTCATACCAACTTTTGGCGCAAAACTTGTATGTATGAAGCACTATTGAAGAGTTGACTCATAGTTGTCACAAGCAGTTAATCGAAGGTTTAAACAGTAAGTGGGGAGCTTTATGTTTGATAATAAAACAATTTTGATTACCGGTGGCACTGGGTCATTTGGACAAAAATACACTAAAACTATTCTTGAACGATATAAGCCTAAACGTTTGATCATTTTTTCCAGAGACGAACTTAAACAGTATGAAATGCAACAGGTTTTTAATGCCCCTTGTATGCGATATTTTATTGGTGATGTCCGTGATGGTGAGAGATTAATGCAGGCTTTCAAAGACGTGGATTTTGTCATCCACGCAGCAGCCCTAAAACAGGTCCCTGCTGCTGAATATAATCCAATGGAATGTATAAAAACCAATATTTATGGAGCGGAAAATGTCATTCGTGCCGCTATCAGTAATAATGTTAAAAAAGTCATTGCACTCTCAACTGACAAAGCTGCAAGCCCGATTAATTTATACGGTGCGACTAAGCTGGCTTCCGACAAACTCTTTGTGGCCGCTAATAATGTAGTCGGTGATGGTAAAACCCGTTTCTCTGCAGTACGTTATGGTAATGTGGTAGGTTCACGAGGTTCTGTAGTTCCTTTTTTTAAGCAGCTTATCGCAAATGGGACTACCTCTCTCCCGATTACTCATCCGGATATGACGCGTTTTTGGATTACATTACAAGATGGCGTTGATTTTGTTTTGAAAAACTTTGCGCGAATGCAAGGCGGTGAAATTTTTGTTCCGAAAATACCATCGGTTAGAATCACTGATCTGGCCAAAGCTTATGGTCCACATTTGGAACAACAAATTGTCGGTATTCGTCCGGGTGAGAAAATGCATGAGGTGATGTGCCCAGGTGATGACTCACACCATACCATTGAGTTTGCTGATCACTTTGTGATAACTCCTAGTATCAAGTTTTTTAGCCGTGAAAACGACTATACGAAAAATTTATTGGATGAAAAAGGGCAAGCGGTGTCACAAGGATTTGAATACCACTCGGGTAACAACCCACATTTTTTAAGTATTGATGAAATACTAAAGCTGGATGCAATATCATGATCCTTTATGGAAAACAGGATATAAATCAAAATGATATTGATGCAGTTGTTAGTGTGCTGCAGTCTGAATACCTTACTCAGGGACCAAAAGTTGCTGAATTTGAGCAGGCAATCTCTGAATCTGTCGGTGCTAATTATAGTGTTGCAGTCAACAGCGCGACTTCGGCATTACACATCGCTTGTTTAGCCTTAGGTGTTGTGAGCAACGATTTGGTATGGACGACGCCTATTACCTTTGTTGCCTCGGCAAACTGTGCCCTTTATTGCGGTGCAGAGATTGATTTCGTCGATGTTGAACCTACAACGGGAAATATGTCGTCTTCGGCCTTAGCTGCAAAGTTGTTCTTAGCTAATGCAAATGGTCGGCTACCAAAAGTGATCATCGCTGTGCATATGGCGGGACATTCTTGCAATATGCAAGCTATTGCGCAGTTGGTTAAACAGTATGGTATTAAAGTGATTGAGGATGCCTCCCATGGCATTGGAGGATCCTACCAATCAAAAAAAATTGGAGCTTGCCAATATAGCGATATTACAATTTTTAGTTTTCATCCGGTAAAAATAATTACCACGGCTGAAGGTGGAGTTGCTACAACAAACAGTAAACCTATTGCTGACGCAATGGCAATGTATCGAAGCCATGGCATCACTAAAGATCCTGCCTTAATGGAAAGGCCGCAAGAGGGCGACTGGTATTATGAACAGCACCATTTAGGTTTTAATTACCGGATGACGGATCTGCAAGCTGCACTCGGTGTGTCTCAATTAACTCGGATAGACGAGTTTGTGGAAAAACGTAATACATTAGCTGCAATATACCGTAGCCAACTTACGGACTTGCCTATCAACGTTGTTGAACCAATAGAACAATCCTACAGTGCAAGGCATTTGTTTATCATTAGGTTATTACAACCTGATAAACGTAAAGCGATTTTTGACGCAATGCGGGCTCAAGGCATTCAAGTGCATGTGCATTATTTTCCTGTTCATCTTCAACCTTACTATCAGAAACTCGGGTTTAGTGTAGGACAATTTCCTGAGGCTGAGCGTTTCTATCGGTCGATACTGACGTTGCCTTTATATCCTGATCTTACTGCTGAGCAGATTGGTTATATCTGTGACAACTTAAGGGAATTGTTGATATGAGAGTGGCGATTATTCCCGCACGAGGAGGAAGCAAGCGTATTGCGCATAAGAATATTCGTCATTTTAATGGTAAACCGATGATTTCGTATCCAATTACTGCCGCTATACGTAGTGGGAGCTTTGATAAAATAATTGTATCGACTGATTCTATGGAAATTGCCACGATTGCTAGATCTTTTGGTGCAGAAACCCCTTTTATGCGCCCGAGTGAGTTAGCAGATGATTTTGTCGGTACCACTCCAGTCGTGCGTCATGCCCTTAATGAATTAGCTTCTTTAGGCGACGTTGTTGACATTTGTTGCTGTATATATGCAACGACCCCTTTGCTTCAATATTCATTTTTACGAGAGGCTGGTGAGTTACTTGAATCGGCACCCAATCTTGATTATGTATTTTCGGCTTGCCGTTTTTCATTCCCCATCCAACGGGCTTTGATATTAGATGCCGATGGCAGCATATTACCTTTTGATAACAAGAGTATTGGTCAACGATCGCAAGATTTAGTTGAGACATATCATGATGCTGGTCAGTTCTACTGGGGGAGAGCTAGTGCTTTTTTGAATGAGGAAACTCGAGTATTTGGTGCTCGGTCACGAATGAAACTCTTGCCCAGTTATATGGTTGCGGATATTGATACCTTAGCGGATTGGGAACGCGCTGAGGTGTTATATGATGTATTGAAAAAGCAAGGTAAGCTATGAAATTGGCCATTCGAGTTGATGCCTCAATTAGAATCGGTACTGGACATGTTGCCCGTTGTTTAGCGTTCGCGAGCGCGTTAAAGAAAACCTTCCTCAATCTGGATATTACATTTCTTTGTCGAAATGCACTTGGCAATATGAATGCCCACATACGTGCGCAAGGATACCGTGTTTGTGAGTTAGATATAAATGAGGTTGATTTGGCATTTACTGGCAAAGAGTTGCAGGTAAATTGCCAGCAGAATGAGGCTGATATCTGTCTTAAACAACTTGGAAGTAATAAATATCATCTACTCATTGTCGATCACTATGGGCTAAGTGAGCACTTTTGCTGCAAGATGCGACTTAAATGCGAGCAAATCATGGTGATTGATGACTTGGCAAATCGTAAACACGATTGTGATTTACTGCTTGATCAAAATTTATTGCCTGAATTCAGTAATCGATATCGGGATTTAGTCAACAAAGAGACTTTGTTATTGCTAGGCCCTAAATATGCCTTATTAAGGGATGAGTTTTATTTGGAATACCATCCTATGTTGTTCGAAAAAGTACCAAATATTTTGGTTTTTTTTGGTGGAAGTGACTCCGCAAATGTCACTCGAACTGCATTGTTGGGGCTGACTCGGGTTTTAAAACCAGCATTCAAAGCTCAAGATTTTAATATTGATGTTGTTCTGGGGGCCTCGAATCCCTGGAAAGAAAGTCTATTTGCGGAATTTGCTGATTGTCAGTACCTAAGCTGGCATGTGCAATGCGATTATATTGCAAAGTTAATGACAAATGCGACTTTATCACTCGGCGCAGGGGGAAGTAGCCATTGGGAGCGTTGTATCACTGGTGTACCTTCAGTTGTAATCACGGTTGCCGATAACCAGATTGCAACAACCCAATACCTTGCTTCATTAGGAGCTTGTCAATTTCTTGGAGACGTTAAGAATGTCACTTCAGAAGAGATTGCTCTAGCGGTTAACAGGCTGTTAGGGTCATTAGAATTACGTCAACAATTATCGGATAACGCGCGACAGATCATCAATCTTGATGATGGTTTGCCCAGAGTTTTAGATGCTTTAAAAACATATTTGGCTACAACAGGTATGGGAGAAAGTTAAATCATGCAGGTAATCAAAGTTGACCATTGTCACATCGGTCCTGGCCAGCCAGTGTTTGTCATTGCAGAATTATCAGGAAACCATGGGCAATCGCTTGAAAAGGCCAAAGAAATGATATTAGCCGCCGCTGAAGCTGGGGCGAGCGCTATTAAGCTACAAACATATACTCCTGATACTATTACCTTAAATGTTAGCCATGGTGAATTTTTTATTCAGGACCAAGATAACTTATGGAAAGGGAGAAGCCTTTACGATCTCTATAGTGAGGCTATGACACCTTGGGAATGGCATCAGCCATTATTTGATTACGCTAAGTCGTTAGGTTTAGTTGCGTTTAGTACGCCATTTGATTTAACGGCAGTGGAATACTTGGAAAAACTTAACGTACCTTGTTACAAAATAGCTTCATTTGAAAATAATGATCATGCTTTACTGGCGGCTGTCGCCAAGACGGGTAAACCTGTGATTATGTCTACGGGAATGGCTGAAATTCATGAGCTTGCTGAAGCTGTTACGGTATTAAAGCAACATGGATGTCGCGACTTGATTTTATTAAAGTGCACTAGCCATTATCCTGCTGAGCCTGTTGATGCCAATCTATCAACTATTCCTCATTTAGCACAACTATTTGATTGTCAAGTGGGTTTATCTGACCACACGCAAGGGATTGGCGTTTCAATTGCTTCTGTGATTCTTGGCGGTACCGTAATTGAAAAACATTTCGTTATCGATAGAAATGAAGGCGGTGTTGATAGTGAGTTTTCCCTTGAGCCGAGAGAGTTTAAGTCGCTCGTTATGGAAACCGAAAGAGCCCGTGTAGCCCTAGGACGAGTGCATTATGGATGTACAACAAAGGAGATTGCATCAAGAAAATATCGGCGCTCTCTTTATGTTAGTCGGGATATGAGCGCTGGCGATATTTTGACGGTTGATAATCTTCGTTCAGTTCGCCCTGGTTTAGGCATTGCTCCAAAATATTTACATCAGTTACTCGGTAAAGCCGTCAAACAGGATATTGCAGCAGGTACGGCGATGTGTTGGGAGTTTGTATAACACTATTGTGTGGCAAGCTCTAAAACTCATACAGCATAGAGTTGAGAATTAAATTGAATAATTATGGTGTAGAACTTCGCGCTGTCGAAATGTGTGATTTACCGCTACTTAGACGTTGGCGTAATCGAGATGATATTCGTTTACAGATGATGCAAACGGACTATATATCGCCGAATCAACAACGCAACTGGTTTGAAAGTATTCAATATCGGAATGACCAACAGCATTGGGTTTTATGGTGTAAAGGACAACGAGCAGGCTATGTCAATTTAAAGGGGAATATTTCTGGTGAATTATTTGGGCAAGATATTGCTGACGCAGGAATTTATTTAGGTCCGTCACCAGTACGTCACCCAATGCTTGCGGTAGCAGCTGCATTGTCACAATTAGATTTTGGGTTTGAAACTTTACAAATCAAGGCGATAAGAACATTAGTGAAAACCGATAACCACTCTGCTTTAAGGCTCAATCAGCAGTTAGGCTATCAAGTATTGTTGAATAAACAAGATTTTATCGCATTAGAATTACTTCCAAGTGATTATTTTATTGCACGTGAAAAATTGCGGAGATTTTTTAGATGACCAGATTAGAAGTACTCTTTTCAAACGCATTAGGGCTCGATATTGAAAAGATCCATGATGAATTAGCCTACAACTCTGTACCCGAATGGGATAGCGTGGCACACATGGGATTAATTGCTCAGCTAGAGGATGCTTATGACGTACTTTTAGATACTGATGACATTATCGATATGAGTAGTGTTGGTAAAGCGAGGGTGATACTCGCTAAATATGGCGTTAATTCATAATGTCACTATTACGAGGTAAAAAAGCATTAGTAACTGGTGCCAATCGTGGTATCGGCCTAGCTATTGCCCATAAATTTGCTCAGCAAGGTGCTGAATTATGGATAAATGGCCTCGATTCAAACAAAATTGAGCAGGTAAGAGCTGAAATTGTTTCTAAGTATGGTACAGACTGCCACGCGTTATGCTTTGATGTATCGGATCCACTTGCCGTAAAAGCAGGATTTCAGCATTTATTTAAGCAAACCAAAACATTAGATGCACTTGTTAATAATGCTGGCATTATGGATGATGCTTTGCTCGGTATGGTGACTCATCAGCAGCTTGAACGAAGTTTTTCAACTAACACTTATAGTGTGATTTATTGTACTCAGTATGCTGCCAGATTAATGGAGCGAGCAGGTTCAGGATCAGTTATCAATATTGCCTCTATCATGGGAAGAGTTGGAAATGCGGGACAATCTGTTTATGCAGGAAGCAAAGCTGCGGTGATAGGTATTACTCAATCTTTAGCTAAAGAGTTAGCGAGTAAACAAATCCGAGTTAATGCCATTGCGCCGGGGTTTATTGAAACTGATCTCGTTAAGATATTAAACGAAAATACCTATGAAAGCCGTTTGCAAAGTATAGCCATGGGAAGAGCTGGTTTAGCTAGTGAAGTTGCTGATGTCGCCGCATTTTTGGCCTCTAATATGGCAAGTTATGTCACGGGTCAGGTGATAGGTGTTGATGGGGGGATGCTGATTTGAATATCTGCCTTCAAGGGTGTGGCGTCACTAAAATGTTGTCACATATAAAAGCTGATAATCCAAACTTAGCGTGGTGGGAACCTCAGCTCGGTTGGCTGACATATGGCGATATTCATCAGAAAGCACTTCAGCTTCAGCAGACTTATCCAAGCTCAAAATGTTTAATTTACTTACCTTTTTTTAATCGTCTTTCACACGTTCTTCATTACATTGTCGCTTTAAGACTGGGACATACCCTCATGCTTGCTGACCCATTGATGAGTCACGAGCAGCGGCAATTGACCATTGATAATTATGGTGTTGATGCATGGATTGATGAGTCCGGTATGTGGCATGAGTTGACAAAAAGTAAAACAACTCACGCTAAGTTGCATCCTTCTCTTGCTTTACTATTGCCAACCTCCGGAAGTACCGGTGCATTTAAATGGGTACGCTTATCTCAAGAAAATCTCCAAAGTAACGCGCTAGCAATTGCTGAGTATTTACAGATAAATCAAGATGAGCGGGCAATTACAAGTTTGCCATTCTTTTACTCCTATGGTCTTTCTGTTCTCAATAGTCATCTTGCCGTTGGTGCCGCTTTAGTTCAAAGCGAATATAGTACAATGGATCGCCAGTTTTGGTCCTTGCTTAGTAACTTGGAGGTAACTAGTTTTGCGGGGGTCCCTTTTACCTATCAAACATTAAATAAATTGAAGTTTGACTGGTCGAGCTACCCATATCTTCGCACTATGACGCAAGCAGGCGGTCGGCTTGATTCCGAATTAGCGCGGCACTTTGCTGCCGAAGCTTTGAAACGACATAAACGCTTTTTTATTATGTACGGTCAAACCGAGGCAGCTCCAAGAATGGCTTGGATAGCTGAAAATGAAATCGTTGAGCATCCCAATTCTATCGGTCGTCCCATTCCTGGCGGTGAATTTAATTTAAAACCAATTGACGGATTAGTGGAAGGGCAAGGTGAGCTTATCTACCGTGGACCAAACGTGATGATGGGTTATGCTGAAAGTGAGTTCGATCTTGCCAAGGGTGCTGAATATAAAGAGTTAGCTACTGGAGATGTTGCTTATTGTGATACAGAGGGGCGCTATTACCTTTGTGGGCGTTTAAAACGTTTTATCAAACTTTTCGGTAAACGTACTAACCTTGTAGATATTGAAACATTTCTCGAAAATAAATCTATTATTACTGCTTGCCTTAATAAAGATGATGAGTTGCTGATCGCATATGAGCCAACGGATCAAGATATAGATGCTGCGAAAAAACAACTTTCACTCTGGTTACGTATTCCTATTAACGTGATTAAGTTCATCCTTGTTCCTGTTTTGCCTCGGACTTCAAATCTTAAGATTGACTATAATACGCTGCCGCAATTATTGGAGTCATCATCATGAATTGGCTTTGGGATCACTCCATATTCGCTTTGCCACAGGTTGAGAAGGAAGCGCTGTTATTAGCTGAATTGAATAAGCTGACCTCTCATCACGAGGTCAACTGTCCTAGCTTTGCTAATATATTAAGAGCATTTCACTGGGGACATAGTGAGGATTATGCCCAGCTACCTTATCTTGCTTGCCGACTTTTTAAGTTGATGAAGTTACAAAGTATTCCCGATGCTCAAATATGCAAAATGATCAGTTCATCAGGGACTACGGGGGCTGCATCTCAAATAGTGCTTGATAGAGAAACTGCTTCGTTACAGACAAAAGTATTGGTTAAGATCCTTCAAGAGTTTATCGGAAAACAGCGACTGCCAATGCTGTTGATTGAAAAAACATCACTCGTACAAAATAGAAATGATTTTTCGGCCAGAGGAGCTGGCGCTGTTGGCCTATCATTTCTCGGTCGAGATCATACCTATGCTCTAGATAGCAATATGCAACCAGATTGGAAAACCATAGATGCTTTTTGTGAACGGTATTCAAATCAACCCATCATTTTATTTGGTTTTACCTTTATGGTATGGGAACACTTTTTAGAACAAATAAAAAAAAGAGGACACAAATTATCTTTTGAACAAGGAATATTATTTCACAGTGGCGGATGGAAAAAGTTGCAACATAAGGCAGTTGATAATGCGACATTTAAAATGCAATGTAGCGAATGGTTAGGTATTGCTAAAGTCCATAATTTTTATGGGATGGCTGAGCAAATAGGTTCAATTTTTGTTGAGTGTGAATCGGGCCATTTACATGCTCCACTTTATTCAGATGTGATAATCAGAGAGCCTACGACCTTAGCCCCTTTACCCATAGGCAAAGAGGGGCTAATACAAGTGCTTTCGGCAATCCCTAAAAGTTACCCAGGACATTCACTATTAACAGAAGATATTGGGCGAATAATTGGGATTGATAATTGTTGCTGTGGTCGTAAGGGACAGTATTTTGAAGTGATTGGACGTCAAAAAGGCGCAGAGGTCAGGGGATGCAGCGATACATTTCAATAAACCAAGCTTTAGATGCTCCTGAAGTCGAACATTTACTTAGAGGACAAACCGGGACTCGATTTAATCCTGTCCCTTTAGCCTGTTTTGCGCCTGTTATTAGAGAGTTTTTAGCGGATTTATCACAACGTCTTCAACAGCAATATCGGATGGTACCAGAGCTAGCGGCTTTTGGTTTTTGGTTACGTCCACGGCAAGTTGAACAACAGGTCCTTCGCTTATCAGGTCGTGCGCCACTTGGAATGGTTTTTCATTTGGTACCATCTAACGTCCCGACAATAGCATTTTATTCTTGGATAATGGCCTTGTTAATGGGAAATTCGAGCATTATCCGATTATCGTCACGTAAACACCCCACTCAAGAGATAATGTTGGAACTACTCTCTGCAATGTTACTAGAGTCGCGTTGGAGCCCAATAGCAGAGCGAACCCGTTTTATCCGCTACCAGCATAATGATGAAATAACCAAATGGTTTAGCGAAGAATGTCATCTGAGAGTGATATGGGGAGGAGACAAAACAATCCGTGCGATTAGACAGCTTGGATTATCAGCTACTGCTCAAGAATTGGTATTTCCTGACCGTCGTTCGATGGCGATTATCGATAGTCAATGGGTATCAACATTGGATACTGATACATGGGCAAGTTTAGTGAGTGAATTTAAACAAGACTGTACGTTATTCGATCAAAAAGCTTGCTCGTCGCCCACTATGTTAGTTTGGATTAGACAACCTGATATTGCATTAAAGCAAAGGCTATTAGAAGAGACATTTTATACTTTTGGGCTTAATTCTAGTTTGGTAATGGAACGTTTAGTTCAAAGCCAAATGAATGCTGCAATTGTTCAATCTCAAGAGTTAACGTGCTACAAAGGTGTTAGCGTATTTTCTCATCAAAAACCGACCATTTTAGATTATACAGGTCCAGGTCTATTAACTGAGAGTGTTATGCCAAATTGGCAGGCGATTAGAAATACTTATTGGGATATTCAGACTTGTGTCTATTTAGGTGAGTCACTTGCACAATGTCGCGACGAGTTAAATTATATTGTTGGACGTGTTGATCGTGTTGTTAAACCTGGCCAAGCACTTGCATTTGATTGGTATTGGGATGGGATCGATATTTTACATTCTTGCAGTAGGAAAAAATGTAACTGGGGGAGTCATGGCTAATTATTCAGGAGTTTGTATTTTATTTGGTGCTGGCGGTGGTGGCGAAAATGCGCTTTCATTATTAAAGCTTGAAGGGTGTAATATTAGCGCCATTGTCGACAATGATCTAAAAAAGCACAATACCTTTTTAGATGAAATTCCTATCTATGCTCCCGAAAAATTGAACTGCGATTTGATTTTTGACAAAATTATTATAGCAAGTGGATACTCTAAGTCAATCTTAGCGCAATTAGCGCAATATAATATAAGCCAAGAACGTATTATTGTATTGCCTCAGTATTACTTAAAGTCTAATCGATTTTCTGATCAAGTTCTATACTCTTTAGCTTGGGATTTTATTGTTAGTTTTTCAAAAATAATGAGTAATTTAAATATTCGATATTGGTTGGATTATGGGACGTTACTTGGTGTAGTAAGAGATAATGATTTAATCCCATGGGATTCCGATCTTGACTTTTGCATTTTAGACGATAATAAAAGTTATTTTATTAATAGTTTTTCTGTTATATCTGAACATATATCTTCAACTATTGGATGTGATGTTAAAATTGAGCTGATAAAAGGTGTTGAATGTGAGCATTCAAGAGTTTTTATATCTTGTAATCGTGATAATGTAATTCTCGATATTGATGTATTTATCAAATTTAACTTCTCTGATTTTGTGTGTTTGGAAGTCATGGATAGAGTTGAGCGTTATGATGCTGAACATTATGTTACAGTTGACTTTTTGAATGTAAAAGGAATTTATTTACCAGTACCCAATAAGTATGATCAGTATTTGACAAGAGTTTACGGTAGTTGGTGTGTTGCCAACAAAGAGTGGACTTTATATTCATAAATGTAGGAGAAAATTATGGCTAGGATTTATGGCGACGATAAATTAAAACTATCCTACGATAATGTCGTAAAGTTCTTTGAGGATAGGGCGAAAAAATCAGCAGTGGTTGGAGATTTAAGTGCTGTTATTTATCAGGATAAAAATCCTGAATTAGCAATAAATCGAGATATCATTGAAAAAAAATTGTTGCTCCCAAAACTTGGAATTGATCAAAGCAGTATCGTTTTTGATGCTGGTTGTGGTACAGGGCGCTGGGCACAAGAAATTATTCCCTATTGTGGGCAATACTATGGTGCTGATATTTCTAACGGATTTATTGAGATTGCCAGTAAAAAATTTAAAAGTTATAAAAATGCGCATTTTTTTGTTTCACCTCTTTGGGAAAGAAAAATATTAAGTAAAAGTTTTAAAGGAATATGCACTCATGCTTTATCATTTGGTGTAATGATCTACATGAATGACGAAGAATTAAAAATTTATTTAGATATTTTGCTTCATCTTATGTCCGAGAAGGCTTTAATTGCTTTTAGGGAACCAATTGGTGTTGCACAACGATTATCCATTATCGAACATTTTTCAGATGATATGGAGCAAGAGTATAATGCGATTTATAGAACTGAATTAGAATTGTTAGAAATGATTGATAGTGTTTTTAATCATTCAGGATTTAGCTTAAAAGAAAGTGGTGATGTGCATAGTGCTGCTTTATCTAACCGAAGTGATACTAAGCAAAAATACTATATTTACCAAAGATAGGTTTAATAAATGAAGACAGCATATTGTTTTGATTTAGATAGCACATTAACTACTTTAGAGATTTTACCATGTATTGCTTCAGAATTAAATATTTCTGAGGAAATGGCATTATTGACAAAGCTAACTATGGACGGTGTGATAGATTTTATCTCATCTTTTAAATTGAGAGTATTACTATTATCAACAGTTTCAATTGAGAGAATTAACTCAATTATAGATGAAGTGCCATTAGACTTGAAATTATTAAACTTTATAAAAGAAAATCGTGAGCAATGTTTTATTGTAACCGGTAATATTGACCTATGGATTAAGCCTTTACTAGATAAGTTTGAGTGTAATTATTATTCATCATCTGCTCAATATAGTGATGGTTATATCAAACTTGATAAAGTCTTAGTTAAATCGGAAGCGATAAAAAATATCAGATCAATGGGATTTGACAGGGTTATTGCTGTTGGTGACGGAATGAATGATGTTCCGATGTTTCTCGAGTCAGATATAAAAATTGCATTTGGGGCTATTCATCACCCTCCTAAATCACTCGTAAATTTAGCGAATTATATTGTTCATAGTGGGGATTCTTTATGCAACTTATTGAAAATGTTGTGATTGCAGCTGCAGGTATGGGAGCAAGGATTGGTCTTGGCATTCCGAAATGTATGATTGATATTGAAGGGACAAACTTATTATCAAGGTTAATTAATTTGCTGGATGGATATTGCAAAAATATAGTTGTAGTTGTTGGCTATCGTGCGTGAAGAAATGGTTGTTGAGTATTGTTCTGTTTACCACCGTAATGTTATTATTGCAAGAAATCCTGATTATGCAACGACTAATACAGCTTATAGTTATCATCAAGGAGCTAAAAATTTAGTAGGGAAAACATTATATATAGATGGTGATCTATTAGTTGAAAAAAATAGTATGCTAGATTTTCTTAATACTGCAAGCTCTGTTGATGTTTTAATAGGGGTGGCAAAAGCAAATAGTGAGCAAGCTGTATATGTTGGGTTGGAAGGAGAATCTGTCACCTATTTTAATCGAAATTATCAAGGTGAAGAGTATGAATGGGCAAACGTTTTTGTCGCGCCTAGTAACTTCTTGACAAAAATAGATGGTTATGTTTTTGAATCAATAGAGTTAACTTTACCACTTCCTTCAAAAGAGATCGTATTAAGGGAAGTTGATACTAAAGATGATCTAGAACAAGCTATTCTATTTTGTCGTTCTTGGTGATCTTTTTAAGATGTAATATTAAAAGTAGATAGTTATTTCTATCTACTTTTAAGTTGAAAACTCAGCTCAAATGGGTTGCTTTTGTAATAAACAGGGTATTTCGTATTCAAGAAAGTCCGCTAGTGCTAACCAGTCCTGATTTTCTTGGGCAGTTAGCATTGGAGGGATTATTTTAAATATTTGACTTTTAGCATCCGCATCTAATGTTTCAATAATAGGTTCAATTATATTTAGGCATTCTCTTAGTTTTTTTGAACCATCAGCTTCTTGTCCTAGCCTGAAATGATGTGCAGTGTTAATTAATTTATCGACTAGCTCTTGCAATCTTAGTTCATCATTCATCGATTAAAGTCCTTAAACTGTGTCCCCTGAATTCGTGCACCTTCAAGGCTTGATTGATAAAATCTCACATTAGGCTTGGTCTTAATGTAATTTTCTAAACTACGTAGATAACCTCTAAAATTTAAGTCTGTTGGTACTCTTTTCCCTCGTCCATTCAGGATCCAATGTTTAGCATTATTTATTTTTGGTCCTAATGAACCATCAGGCCAAAATGCATGAGTTTTGTTTTTTGCATAGCAAAAGTCACAACCAAACATTGATATTTCATAAGCGCCTAAATAAATTGCTAAATCTATAATTGGATGAATAACACTACCATTAGTATATAAACGAAGTTTAGGGTAATAATTAGCCAAAGCGTCGTATTGTTTATGCTTTGAGTAAGCACAATATTTTTTCCCTTTCCATTGTTCTATTACTTCAGGCGCCAATTTAGGAAAGTATACTAATGAGATGTTATCTGTAGCTTCTATAGCGAAATGATCTAGGCGAATATTTATATCGATACTGATCACTATGTCGGGATAGATTCCATGGCTTACTAACCCTCTCAACGCAGTGTCTGCTGCAATCATTAATGGTCTTATACTGTCAGGTAACTGCTGCTGTTTAAAGAGATAATCGTAATGATCTTCAAGGGTTGGGCCTGATGCTATGACAAAACACTGTGGCTTGTTATATCGCTTTATTAACAAATTTGCGCTTGGATCATTTTCTATATTTTTTATATTGGCCTTAAATCGAGATTCAACTCTCTCATTATTAAGATGTTTTTGATTGGCATACTGACGATTTAATTCAAAGACGATCAAATCGCGGATAATTGCATTTTCATTGCTGACTAAATTGAGTTCAGGTGTTATTGCAATATATGGAAAACTCAGTGTTTTTCCTGCCTGTTCGTATAAGGTCACATTAGGATGACTTAGCCATTCTCTCTGATCGGTATAGCAAAGCAGTAACGCGAATACGGCTAAATTTAAAATACATACCTCAATACGAGCATAGTGAGGATTTTCAATCAGGAGGCTGGGTACATCACCCATACCAACTCCATAAACAGTCACCTGATGGCTTTTGCTTGGTAAGGTATTGATAAAAAGCTGTGCTTCGGCGATGCGGTCATGACGACTACTTAGCTGAATACCATTAACACTGATAGTTTGATTACGACCGTTGATAAGGTGAGCATCTAATTCATTGATGGTTTGGTTTTTAATCGCAGCAGCTACGATAGGCCAACGCTTAACGATAATATTGAGATTAGACGCAAATAGCTCGGTCATTCCGTTTCTCCGGAATATTTCTGGGAGTTTGATATCACCAAGGTCACTATCTGGTCTCTCCACAGGAGACAGTTCGCGACATTAATGAAAATTATCTAAAATTAATAAATCACTATAAAACATGTTGTTAAGTGTGTTTTGTGCGATTTTGACATTAACCAAAATTACTGTATTTTAGTTTAAATTAATCCCTATGGTGGCACATAGGCGGCACAGAATTTAAGGCTAAGTCATTATTAGCATTGAAACAAGCTTCACAAAACGTGCTTTCGAACAGCTCGAAATCGGTCAAAAACGCTTCAGAATTGCGGATTTCGGCCATCGAGACTCAATTAATGGGTTAATCTTAGATGTTTTCCCATCGGGAAAAAAGGTTTTTCGCTTTCGCCGCAAGCGTTTAGGTAAAGACGTCACTGTCACTATAGGGGAGTTCCCGCATTTAACCATAGAGAACGTCCGTAAACAGGCCAAGCGCATTATCTTAGACTTGGCAGAAGGGGTGAACCCGAACGAAGCGAAACGCTTTGCCAAGCTTGAGGCTGAGCGCAAAGAAACCCTGTCGATGACGGTTCAACAATTGTTTGAATCCTTCGAAGCTGAGTTTATTGTCAAAATCAAAACGGGTGAGCGGTGACTCAATTCCCTTAAGGATATTCAATCAACATGGAAGACCCACATTCAGCCGCGCATTACTCATTTACTTGTTGTATTCTAGTCTAATTCCATCGGACATATATAGTCACCTCTTGTTAGCAAGGCCACTCTCCGAATCAGGTTTTGAGTAAGACAAATCGTTTAACTCATTTATACAATTACTGCAGTTGTGCTTTGATGGACATTTATCTATTTAACCTGAACTCGATGTATGGACTCCAACAACCTACAGTCGTAAGTTGGTGTCGACCAAAACAAAAGGAGTCCATACATGAGTAAGCCTACAATAATATCTCTCGACCTTGCAAAAAAGTCATTCAAGTTTGTAAAGTGAATCCATATGGTGAGTTGTTATTCAATAAAGCCATGTCACCACAAAAAACGAAAGACCTTCTTGCCAACTCTCCTCCTTATATCGTTGCTATGGAAGGCAGTGCTAGCT